>NZ_JBIUWM010000004.1:0-145430 GCF_044743445.1 Pseudomonas sp. NPDC087615
CGCGTACCGACCGCCCAACAGCTGGGTGAACGCATGGAAATGCGTGAGGACATGATGCGCATGGTAATGAAGATCGCTAAAGAGCCGATTTCCATGGAAACCCCGATCGGTGATGACGAAGACTCCCATCTGGGTGACTTCATCGAAGACTCGACCATGCAGTCGCCAATCGATGTCGCCACTGTTGAGAGCCTTAAAGAAGCGACCCGTGACGTACTGTCCGGCCTCACTGCTCGTGAAGCCAAGGTACTGCGCATGCGTTTCGGTATCGACATGAACACCGACCATACGCTTGAAGAAGTCGGCAAACAGTTTGACGTGACCCGTGAGCGGATCCGTCAGATCGAAGCCAAGGCGCTACGCAAGTTGCGCCACCCGACGCGAAGCGAGCATCTGCGCTCCTTCCTCGACGAGTGATACCAGAACCCCCGGCCCAGGCCGGGGGTTTTGTTTATGTGGAAGATTAAAGTCTTCGCCCTCCCTCCCCTGCATACCCCGTCTACACTCGAAACAATCCCCCTTGTGCCATAACGAGAGCGTTATGCCCAGACTGGCGTCCGTGCTTTTTTTGCTGTCACTGATGATCTGGACCGCAACGGCTGCCGCGCTGACTCTGACCGATGAAGAACGTAGCTGGCTGGCGGCTCACCCCGACTTGCACCTGGGTGTGGATGCATCGTGGCCGCCCTTTGAGTTTCGCGATGACCAAGCACGCTATCAGGGCTTGGCGGCTGACTACATCGACGTCATACGCCAGCGTCTGGCGATCAAGCTCACACCTATCGAGCCTTCGAGCTGGACGCAAGTCCTGGAACAGGTCAAAAGCGGCAAGATCGACCTGCTGCCGGGGATCATGTCCACCCCGGAGCGCCAGAACTACCTGTCGTTCACCCGCCCTTACCTCGACTTCCCGATTGTCATCCTGTCCCATGTCGGCGGCGCGCAACCGCGCAAGATAGAAGATCTCTACGGCCTGAAAATCGCCGTAGTGAAAAACTATGCGCCCCACGAATTGCTTCGTATCAACCACCCAGACCTGAATCTTGTCGCCATGCCCAATGTCAGCTCGGCCTTACAGGCACTGGCGACCGATGAGGTCGACGCGGTGGTCGGCGACCTCGCTTCAAGCGTCTGGAGCCTGCGCCAACTCAAGCTCGACGGCTTGTATGTCAGCGGCGAAACCCCGTATCGCTATCAACTGGCGATGGCTGTGCCGCGCGAGAACAAGATGCTGGTAGGGATTCTGGACAAAGTCCTGGCGGACATGACCCCAGCTGAAATCAGCAGCATTCAAGAGCACTGGGTCGGTAACGTCCTCGATCACCGAACGTTCTGGTCCGATTTACTGGTTTACGGCCTTCCCGGTCTGTTATTGCTGGTCATCATTCTGGTCACCGTCATCCGCATCAATCGGCGCCTGAGCTCGGAAATTGCCCGACGCATCAACCTCGAACAGGAACTGCGCAGCAGCGAGTATCACTATCGCGGCCTGGTGGAGAGCCTTTCGGCCATTGCGTGGGAGGCGCGCATAAGCGACTTCACTTACAGCTATGTGTCGCCCCACGCTGAAGATCTGCTCGGTTATCCGCTGGCGCATTGGCTGGTCCCCGGCTTCTGGCGCAACATCATCCATCCGGCGGATCTGACTCGCGCCCAGAGTTTCTGCGATCACGAAGTGCTGGCTGGACGCGATCACAGCCTCGATTACCGGGTGATCACCGCCGACGGTCGCTGCCTGTGGGTGCGCGACATCGTCAGCCTGATCGAACACGGTCACGAACCGGTAATGCGTGGACTGATGATCGACATCAGCGAGACCAAGCGCACCGAAGAAGCCTTGCGGCTCTCGGAGCAGAAATTCGCCTCGGTCTTCCAGCAATGTCCGGACATTCTGGTGATTGCGCGACTATCCGACGGCTGCCTGCTGGAGGTCAACGAAGCCTTCGAGGAGCAGATAGGCCTGAAAGCCGAAGAGGTCATCGGCCAGACAGCCACCAACCTGAACATCTGGGGCATTCCCGGCGTGGGTCCGGGGCTGTTGCAGCGCTTACAGGCCGGCAGCATCCGCAACCTGGAGATGCCCTTCCGGCGCAACAATGGCCAAGTGTTCACCGGCCTGATCTCCGCCGAGCCGTTCGACCTCGACACGACGCCTGCACTGGTGGTGGTGGTGCGCGACATCACTCAGCTCAAGGAAACCCAACAGCAACTGCAAACCTCGGAGGAGAAATTCGCCAAGGCCTTTCACGCCTCACCGGACGGTTTGCTGCTGTCACGCCAGAGCGACGGTTTGCTGCTGGAAGTCAACGAAGGTTTCAGCCGCATCACCGGCTTCAACAGCGCGATGTCGGTGGACCGCTCAGCGCTGGACCTGGGGATCTGGGTCAACCTCAACGAACGCAAGCAGATGCTCGACCTGCTGCATCGCGACGGCTTCGTCCGCGACTTCACCTGCCATATCCGCCGCAGCGACGGACAGATTCGTCTCTGCGAAGTGTCCAGCCGTCCGCTGCCGATCGGCGAAGAAGACTGCATGTTGACCATCGCCCGCGACATCACTGAACGCCACCTGATGCAGGAAAAACTGCAACAGGCTGCGACCGTGTTCGAGAGCACCGCCGAAGGCGTATTGATCACCGACACCCAGCAACACATCAGTGCGGTCAACCGAGCCTTCACCGAGATCACCGGCTATAGCGAAAGCGAAGCACTCGGCCACACCCCTCGCCTGCTCGCCTCGGGCCTGCACGACAGCGCATTTTATGCCGCCATGTGGCATCAATTGACCCACGAAGGTCACTGGCAGGGCGAGATTTCCAACCGGCGCAAGAACGGCGAACTGTATCCGAGCTGGCTGACCATCAGCGCCGTGCGTAACCGCGACAAATTCATCACTCACTTCGTTGCGGTGTTTGCTGACATCTCCAGCCTCAAGCATGCCCAGGCCAAACTCGACTACCAAGCCCACCACGACCCGCTCACCGGCCTACCGAACCGTACGCTGTTCGAAAGCCGCTTGCTGATGGCGCTGAACAACCAGCAGGAAAACGGCAGCCAAGGTGCGGTGCTGTTCCTGGACCTCGACCGCTTCAAACACATCAACGACAGCCTCGGCCACCCCGTCGGTGACCTGCTGCTCAGGGGTATCGCGGTGCGCTTGAAAGAACAAGTGCGCGACATCGACACCGTCGCGCGGCTAGGCGGCGACGAATTCATCATCCTGCTCCCGGGCCTGCAACAGGCTAGCGACGCCGACAATATCGCGACCAAACTGCTCAATTGCTTCGGTGCACCCTTCCAGGCCGGCGAACACGAGTTCTTCATCAGCGCCAGCATCGGCACCAGCCTGTACCCGCGCGACGGTTGCGACGTCGCCACGCTAGTGAAAAACGCCGACGCCGCGATGTATCGCTCCAAAGCCAAAGGCCGCAACCGCGTGGAAAGCTACACCCGCGACCTCACCGCCCAGGCTAGCGAACGCGTGGCGCTGGAACACGAACTGCGCCGGGCCATCGAGCGCGATGAGCTGCATCTGTATTACCAACCCAAAATCAGTCTCGACGACCACAGCCTGGTGGGCGCCGAAGCACTGATCCGCTGGCGTCATCCGACCTTCGGCGACGTGCCGCCCGAGCACTTCATCCCGCTGGCCGAAGAGAACGGCATGATTCTGCAGATCGGCGACTGGGTGCTGGAAACCGCCTGCCGGCAAATGTTTGAGTGGAATCAGCTCTACGAAAGCCTCGGGCCGCTGTCGGTCAACCTCGCCGGCGCGCAATTGCGCCAGCCAAACCTGCTCGGACGCATCGAACAACTGCTCAAGGACAACCGCCTGCAGCCAGGCTTACTGCAACTGGAAATTACCGAAAATTTCATCATGAGTCAGGCCGAAGAGGCGCTGGCCGTCTTGCACCAGCTCAAACACCTCGGTGTACAACTGGCGATCGACGACTTCGGCACCGGCTACTCCTCACTCAGTTACCTCAAACGCCTGCCGCTGGACATCCTCAAAATCGACCAGTCTTTCGTTCGCGGACTGCCCGACGACCCCCACGACGCGGCGATTGTGCGCGCCATCATCGCGCTGGGACGGAGCATGCAATTCACCGTAATCGCCGAAGGTGTGGAAACCCAGGCCCAACAGAAATTCCTCGCCGCCGAAGGGTGCGAACAGATCCAGGGCTACATCGTCAGCCTTCCCCTGCCGCCCGAAGAATTCGCCGCAACGTTTCTGCGTATTGCCGTATCGGATTTTTCGGATAGCACAGCCGAGAAACCATCGCTATAATCCGCGGCCTACTGAGGGCCTATAGCTCAGTTGGTTAGAGCAGAGGACTCATAATCCTTTGGTCCACGGTTCAAGTCCGTGTGGGCCCACCATACTCAAAGCCGCGCATTGCGCGGCTTTCGTGTTTCTGGATGGACCACCGCAGATACAGTCCTATGGTCCAAGGGTACAAATTAGGTACAGTGCTGGTTCGCCAGCCGCCTAGGAGCCCCTTCTCATGGCTACTCTCGTTAAGACACCTTCCGGCACCTGGAAGGCGCTAATTCGCAAATCCGGCTGGCCTACCGTCGCCAAAACCTTCCGTACAAAGCGTGATGCGGAGGATTGGTCTCGACGTACCGAAGACGAAATGGTCCGAGGTGTGTACATCCAGCGCAGCGGCTCCGAACGCATGACGCTAGAAGCAGCCCTTAAGCGATACCTGAGCGACATAACCCCCACCAAAAAGCCCACGACCCAACGCGGCGAGATCAACAAAGCCAAGAAGCTCATCGAGCACCTAGGCAAATATTCCCTCGCCGCCCTCTCCGCCGAAATCATCGCTGGCTACCGCGACAAGCGCCTGAGCGAGCCGGGCCGTGATGGAAATATCAGCAACAATACCGTTCGCCTCGAACTGGCCCTATTGAGTCACCTGTACACCGTGGCCATTCAGGAATGGGGTTTAGGGCTGACGTTCAACCCTGTGTTGAATATTCGCAAACCAAGTCCCGGTGAAGGTAGAGACCGCCGCCTTTCACCAGACGAAGAACGGCGCTTGCTCACGGCCGTAAATGCGCATAGCAATCCGATGCTAGGGTGGATTGTTCGCATTGCACTAGAGACAGGCATGCGCTCGTCTGAGATCTCATCCCTACGTCGCCCCCAAGTCGATCTGGCAAAGCGTGTCATACGCCTCTCAGACACGAAGAACGATGCCTCGCGCACCGTACCTCTAAGCAAACGCGCAACAGAAGCGTTCCAAGCCGCAATGAACAATCCGGTGCGCCCAATCGATTGCAATTTGGTGTTCTTTGGCGAACCAGGAAAGGACGGGAAACGCCGACCGTATGCTTTCACCAAAATTTGGGGTCAGCTGAAGAACAAGCTCGCCCTACCTGACTTTAGATTTCATGACCTACGCCATGAGGCGGTGAGCCGACTCGTAGAGGGTGGCCTCAGCGATCAGCAGGTGGCGGCCATCAGCGGACACAAATCGATGCAGATGCTCCGCCGCTACACTCATTTACGTGCCGAAGACTTGGTCAATGAGCTGGATATTCTGGCGCGAAATCGAGACGAAAAACAGAAGGTATCGAAGCCAGAGCCTTCGATACAGCCTGACGGCTAATCCCCATAGCTTGGGCGATTTCGCTTTGGTTGTAGCCAGAGGCTCGCAGCATGAGCATTTGCTTTTTGCTGTCCGTCAAACGAGTGTCCGCTATTAGTCGCGCCTGGTCTCGCAACTCCGCCTCATCTGCCGGCTGCAAAGCCTGACGAGCAACATGCGTATGGATGAATAGGTCAGCCATGGCATTGCCCGATTCAGCGGAAACATTACTCAATCTAGCGCTCTGCCGAGTCAAGCGCGACAGCTCGATCTCAAACTGTTCTTGAGACCGCTTCGCGCGACGATATGAGGAGTTCCAAGCTCCACCGGGATGACGGGGCCGATGCTCGGCACAAAAGCGGCTGCTTAGACGCAGGGCCAAGCTAAAGTCCGGATCATCTTCGGATGGCCATATGTTTGCACTAATGAAATTTGAGAACTCTGTGGGCTGACCGCAGAACTTGCAGCACCCCTGCTCGCGCTGTGCATTGAGAGTCGCTCCACCTTCCAAACACGCCGAACGTACCGGACGCTTATTTCCACAGGCCCAAACCACTTCAATCAGCGTTTCTAACGTAGCAATTATGCCGTCAATACCGCTGAAATTTTGACCCTCCGTAGCTACAAGTTGTCGGAGCAGCAATCGCTGCGATTTGACCACGATACTGAACCCATGGCGCCGCACTAATTGGCTGATACCTATTGAGTTCGCTGCTCCAGGAATAAATTTCGAGAAGACACAGCTTTGCTGGCATAGCTGCGCGATTGCAGGATCAATCATCTGCGACATCAACTTGAGGATCGGGTAACGCCGAGAAGAACTGGAATAAGGCTTCCAGCGTTCCTCAAGATCCCGAATTGAGGTCACAAGAGTGTCTGAGCAATCCGGCCATATCGCAATTTTTGGTGTGCTTTTCATGTCAACCATATTGGCCAATTATTAGAATGTACACAAGGCTGTCTCTCCATAAGATCCGCTTAAATCCGATCCGCAACGGAGTTAAACGAATGACTATCGAAGACAACCTGCTACAACGCTTTGGCCCACTGTTAAGCCTCGTCCAACTGGCTACGATTCTTGATCGTTCGCCTGATGGGCTCCGAATCAGTTTGCGCAGTCGCACACCCTGGACCACTCATATCAATCGCGCACGCTTGAAAATTGGCAGACGCGTGTACTTCCGAACTTCACAGATCGCAGAAGCGCTTAGCGCTGACTCCCTTGATTGCCTGGAGGGCTGAGGGGTGAACATCGATCTCTTGGCCGCATTCGAAACACCTCCGCCCATGCTGGACTTTATCTGGCCAGGATTTCTCGCAGGAACAGTAGGTGCCCTGATTGCACCTGGTGCCACTGGCAAAAGCTACTGGGCACTTGAGGCTGCAATGGGCGTTGCGTGCAGTGTGGCAGGAGGGGATATCCTAGATTTATGTCCGTCAAAGGCAGGCAAAGTCCTCTACATCGCTGGTGAAGATCCGGCTCCCGCCCTGATTCGTCGGGTTCATGCCATTGGCCAGCATCTAGACCAACCGGCTCGCAAATCGATTGCTGACGAACTTACCCTTAGCACTGTCATGGGCGAGCCGTTCAATGTGATGGAGACATCCCACTATCGAGCGCTTATAGAACAAGCACTGGGCTATCGTCTTATAGTTTTGGATACTTTGAGCCGTATCCACCAGCTCGATGAGAACAGCAACAGCGATATGTCGCAGTTGATCTCACGTCTAGAGCAGGTGGCTGCTACCACAGGGGCATCAGTCTTATTCCTTCATCATGTAAGCAAGGGTAGCGCTCGCGAGGGCCTCGCAGATCAACAACAGGCGGCTCGTGGCGCCTCATCACTGATCGATAATGCGCGATGGTGTGGCTACGTGGCCGGCATGACAGAAGAAGAATCTAAGCGGCTGACGGAACGCCCCTACGATAGAGTCCCCATTGGCACAAAGCGTCGTTTCACCTTTGTCCGCTTTGGCGTGAGCAAGCAAAACTATGATCCTACTGATTTGGAGCGGTGGTACTGCCGTCAGAGCGGCGGCGTTCTGATGCCGGTGTCACTAATTGACGCTGATACCTCCAAGAACGGGAGACGACTTCGTGATGAAGCCTGAAATCAAGTTTGCCCTCCACGATCCTGCCCACTGCTTAGCTCCAGGTTTGTTCCGAAGCCTTCAGAGAGGTGAGCGACGAGCTCGAAAGCTAGATCTGCGATATCAGCACGGTGACAGGCTCTTTCACTTCAGAGGGCCAGAACCTCTAGGAGCAGATGACCTTCGAGTTCTCCAAGGACTGGTCGCGATGGCGGGGCCAAGAGGCAAAACCATAGGGGCGGCTCCTAAAACAGAATATGGCCAGCAATTGCGTACCTTATTAGCGCTCCGACACGATGCCGAGGATGAAGAGGCGCTGTTAGTCAAAACTAGCTATGGCGCTTTGGCCCGAGTTATAGGGTATTTGGACGACGATGGCCGAGGAATTCGGAAATGTGTGCAACGGCTTTGGACGGTTACTATCTGGGTGGAATTAAATGGGAAAGGAAGGGGGTTCCAACTGCTTTCAAGCCTTGCCAGTGATGATGTCGGTGAAAAGCTTCAGGTTGCTCTGAACCCACACATTACTAAGGCAATACTCGGCCATTCACAGCATGTGCGAATCTGCATGGAGGAAGTGAGGTTACTGAAGGGCGACATTGCCAGACTCCTTCACCAACGGCTTTGTGGTTGGATCAATCCAGGCCCATCTAGAAAGGTTGGTTTGCACACGCTGTGTGAATACGCATGGCCAGAACCTGCGACACCAAGCACTTTGAAAAAGCGCCGATATAGAGCCCGTGGCGCAGTTGCTGAGCTCCGACTGATAGGCTGGACGGTAGAGGAATGTGGTCGAGAGTACTTCAACATCAAAAGACCAAATATCCCCGCGTAACTGTCCACCTACCCCCGCTTAACGGTCTACCTTCTCCCGTTTAACGGTCCACCTCTGGGATGCTAGAGGCTCCGTCTTACGGGGGTTCCAGCATGATTCAAGAAAACGACCCAGAATTATCCAAAAGATAATCCACCGTGCGGTAGTCATTAAGCTGACAACCGTCTGCTGTCAACGAGCGCGGCCGCGCAACTGGACACCAAAAAATGCGACAAAGAAACAGACTGCGAACATGATCCCCGCAATGACTCCAACGCCCTTCTTTTTTGGTGTCCAACCAACCTAGCATGGTGCGACCCGATATTGAGATGTGTCATCGGTGGACAGCACTCACCATCCACCAGATAAATCTTGGAAACCAACGTGTGATTTACCAGTAGAGCATCGCTGCAAACACAACCGATGAGATCAAAACGCCATTAAATAGTATAACCTGAACGCCGAGGGTTCCCGACGACCCCTCGTCCAACACTTTGCCTTTAACATGGACGGCTTCCCCAAATTAAAACCTTGGAAACGCCCAATCACTGACCAAAATCAGATAAAGAAAATGAAATTTATAATAATACTAATAATAGTTGTGTCGACACTTTGGCAGCTCAGCTTCAGTAGCGAATCCTGGTGGGAATTTATAATTCTAGGAGGCTTATCATGCTCTTGGCCTGTAGCAACTATTTACTGCTACGATTTCATAATGACCATAAGCGGCAAAAACTCAAAATACATGCAAGAATTTTACAACGAACTCAAACGAGACTTACTTTTTAGCTTCATAGGTGCCATTGTTTTTTTTGGCATCGCATTTACTGCGCCGATCAAATACAGCCTTTCCAACATAGACATTGCGTTTGCAGGCTTTCCCTTTCTTCTCTACAGCCTGGCTGACATTATGCAGTTGAGAAAACTAAAAATAGTAGGGGTGAAATTCTCGAAAAAACTTGTCTGGGCTTTATCGACAATTCTCACAATAGTGGGAGTTATATACATACACTTCGCATTTGAAATATATTCAGGAAAATTTTCTGACTCTAAGTCTCTATGGGTTCAACTAACTTTACTTCTTACTGCATTTTGTTCGCTAATCGGTGCACACCAAATGGTCTTCATCATCAAAAAACAAAGGATGGAGATCTCACCGGTGCTTATGAATTTATTTTCCGGCATGCGAGCGAGTCCTGGAATTTACAAAGAATCAGAAAAAGCCGCTAAGACTTGGAACGAAACAGTCACGCAAAAAAGGGTAGAGCTTCGTCAAAGCCAACAGCGTAAAAAAAAGAAAAAACGCTGATCCATAGTTTCCTCGAATGACGTTGTCGTCTACAAAATTTGGCAAATCACGACTAGCACTCTATTCCTGCCTCGCTTGACACCGTGTATGCAAATGGTCTGTCCATCACCGCATCAGGTGTCGAGCCATATCCCGTTTGCTCACAGTCGCTCTCATTGATGTCGCTTCCTGTTTGGCTCAAATACTGGTCTGCCCTCCTTGATGTATCGGGTCACGTATTTAGTGAATTGAGTATAACCAAGATCTAGGCGCTCCTCGAAATGCTCATATATCTGTACCAAAGGGCGACCACTATCCACTTGGTGTTTGATCTCTTCCATGATAGCTACGAACGATACCCGGCCGTCCCCCCGCATGACAGATTTTTTCGCTTCAACAAAAATACCCTGATCTTTCATCATTGACCTTCGGCTTTCTGGATAATGGTAATCAGTATAGCGAGCAAAAGAAAAATAGCGCAATTATGTGCGACAGGCATTCCAGACAAATACCGTCAACGCGACTCAAGTTATATTTGTGCAATTCAACGAAAATTAGTGCGATCAATAACATCTGATTAACTGTTTTTTCAAACTCGCATAGAATTGCACTTATAGTGACGGCAAGATGTGTGTTGTACGGGTACGGGCTTCGCCCTCCCCCTCCCAACACCTTGCCTTACTCGCCTTCGGCTCGACGGAATCTTGCTCTGCGAGGCTGACCGCCGCTACCGTGTTTGTAAAAGCATGAGAGGAAACGCATGGAGACGGAGCACAAACATACACCACGCCGAAATCTGCCCCCCATCAAGGTCTGTCTGTCCGCCGAGGAAAGGGTGGCGATCGAAAATGGCGCCCAGCAGGCGAATATGTCGTTGTCTGCATACCTTATGGAGCTGGAATGAACAAACCAATTCGGTCGGTGGTTGACCTGGTCGCCGTCGCCGATTTAGCTAAAGTTAAAGGCGACCTCGGACGGGTTGCTGGGCTGTTGAAACTTTGGCTAGCAGAGAAACGTGGCATCGGAGCGCCGTCAGTCGACATTGAAATTATGATGATCGATTTTAAAAAACTACAGGTAGAGATACTCTCGATTATGTCGCGGATATTACACAACAGAAAGATTAAAATTAACGGAATAAAAAATGAAAGATATTAACCATGACACATACCTCGTCCATTCTTTCATAGCAGACCCAGACTACCTGCTGTCTTTATACGCGCAACTTCTACAGGATGGAGAAGCGGCCGAAATAAATCTTTTAGACGAAAAACTTGATGTCTTTCTTACATCCTACCCAGCGCTACGAAAAAAACTGAAAGAAACAAAACCAGACAGGAGCTCGCCCAATGGATTAGCAAAACTCAGAATACTTCAAATTAAAGCAAAAGAGCATTGAATCAATAAGGCCGACGCAAATTGCATCGGCTATTAACTTATAAAAATCTTGATCGCCCTACTGCCCCATAATTCGACATCTGGTGCGTGGATCTAAGATATCAAGAAGATGATCATGCCCTATCTTACCCGAAAGTCCGACTTTGAAGGTACAGGAAGGCGAGTAAAATATATCTAGATGATCAAGTGGATGGGTTACCGCATCATAATTATCTGGGTCATTATCATAACGCAAATAACCCTCTTCGAGCATCATGAGCCGCTTGACAACCTTCCAGACATCATCAGAGACGACTTGCACGCCCTCAACGTCTGATACTGTGAAACATGAAATAACGCTATCCGCAAATGAATAAATATCTTTATCTTCATCTCCCAATCCGTCAACGACCGCAGTACATGCTCTAGACAGCATATAACTATCTATTGGAATACCACTCATCTCGAATGAGTGAGGCAACGTCGCATCTGCGCTGCGACGTATTGAAAAAGGAAAAAACACAGAGAACATTTTTTGTTCGGAAACAAAGAAGATCCTCTGAAATTTCCCAATAGCAATCACTACATCGAAATCGTCTGGGTTTTCTACAGAGAACGTAAGCTCTGCAATTGCATCGGCAATTCGAACTATTAACTCACTTTTGGTGCGACAAGGGACAAATATTCTATCTCGAAGAAATTTAGACATTTTATAGCGGTATAAATCCATTATCCCCGCTCCACAAACTGCCGATTAGTTAGTAGAAAATTACGCAAGCCAGCGCGAAACTCTTCAATATCTTGAACTGTGTAGAGTTCTTCGTACTGAAGGCTACTCGCCATTGAGATTAGCTTACTCCTAGCACCTTCACTTACAACACCCAACTCCTCGAGCACCTCAATAAAAGTATCCATGTAAGAGAGCTTCCGCGCATTTCGCATGATCCGCGTTCGAATACGCTCTTTTTCTTCGGCAGTTGGCTCTTGAGCTACGATGATATCGTGCTGCCGAATGGTTTCTATACCTGGACAAATTTGATTCAGAACGGCCCTGTTTCTTGCTTCATTAACGACCAAATAGCTTTTCAGGAACGATCTTGTCAAAACCATATAAAGAGAATTACGCAAATTCAAACTAGTGGTGTTTATATCCGAAACACATATAACAAATGGAAACTCTAAACCTTTCACGTGATTCTTGTTACTTATAAATAGAGATCCCGCTACTGGGGTTTTAGTCTCATATGCCTTATTAAGCTGCCAATTCCAACGCTCATATATTTCTCGTTGAAGTCTATCCGCCAAGAGAGCAACGGCTTTCCCATTATTAAGAACGACAACTCCAATATCATCAGGGCGCACGCTAGGATTTTGCTCGACAATTTCGCCAAGAATTTCCATGATATTTTTCAAGGCGCCCTGCGGTGACTCCATAACTATCTGAAGACTATCACTATTTTCTACATCTTCGAATCGGCGAAG
This sequence comes from Pseudomonas sp. NPDC087615, assembly GCF_044743445.1. NCBI lineage: Bacteria > Pseudomonadati > Pseudomonadota > Gammaproteobacteria > Pseudomonadales > Pseudomonadaceae > Pseudomonas > Pseudomonas sp. NPDC087615. Next base: position 12,650 of record NZ_JBIUWM010000004.1, read on the forward strand.
TGGCTTTCTGCTGAAACTATAAGAATGGATCCCTGGCGTCTGCGTTTTTTGCTTATGATAAATATATCCGCAATGAGTCCACTCTTCATCATCAAGCCACTGGAGCTTATTCTGCTCGAACAGCCCCATCCCGATAGCATGCGCAGCCATTAAAGTTCTAGGATCAGTACGATAACATTTACTAAGCAGGTAGTCGCTGCCAACGGCCTGCCCGATAGCAGTATCAAAAATACTCTGAAATATATCTCCTGCAATATAAAGATGCTTTGCTGCCGCCAACTCACACAACTTGAAAAAATTCTCTCCAAAGTCTTGACTTTCATCAATCAAAATATAGCTAAGCAAAGGGGGGACGCGGCCCTCATCTCCATATTTTTTTAGTATGTAAGGCAAGGTCCTACGAGCCGCCTCCTCTAAACTAGTCACCTGCTGAAAGTTGTAAAACGGAACGTCATACTTCGAACAAATGTAGGCATACATCCCTGAGCTAGCGGCGCCTTCCGAGCCCCAAGCATGCGTGCACCACAGTCTTTTTTGCCACTCAATTTGCTCATCCACTTTCATAAAATTAAAGAAGGCTGGAATTCTTGAGCGCAAACTACTTGCTAAAATCTTACTATTACACGTAAAGAAAATAGTCTCGCCCGGGTCCTTCACATAAATCTCTTTCAACTTATGAAGAAGAAGCTCCGTTTTGCCAGTACCAGAAAGCCCTTGAATTCTGATGATTTTCTTATCTGGCTTGCTATAAATAAATCTGGTCTGATCCCGGTCAAACAACATTATTTTTTGCTTGACCTTTTCCAGATTGCTTACAGGTATATCTGCCTTGACCTTTTCAATATCGTTAATGCTGCCTGTCAGCAAAGAAATCAGAAGATCGGATTTCTTGATATCTTGTGGATCGGTTAAAACGTATTGATCTACTATGTCCATCAGCAGCGCTTCAGTTAGATCAGAGGCATCAACCTGTACGACCTCCACTAAGTCGCGCCACGCTGAGCTCCTACCCATAATTTTGTTATATTTAAATTTTTTCGTGAAAGCTATCAAATCCTCCACAAACTCCTGTTGAAGTTCTCCTGCAAGTGCGGAGTCTCCGGAGAAATCAAATATCAAAATTTTCTTTTTTGGGGACAAATACACCAAATAATTGTCATGGGCGTATTCCTCACCGTCTTCTGAAAGCGGCTTTTGTATAATGTATGTTTGCTGCTCTCTAGCCTCAGCCATACTGCAAAATACGTCTAGAACTTGGGTGTCTATTCCATCATTCTCAATTTTGCAAAAAAAATAGGGTGATTCCATGGCTCGTAAGCTCCTACCGGTTCCGTTAGCAGAATGATGCCCCAGCCGAGGCCGAACCGCTATTCCCCTCCGTGCTAACGCCGCACCGTTGCTGAGAACCAGCCTTTGGCAACCTGCCTATGAGTAGGAGAATGCTCGGCATCGAGGAATAGGGGCGGTATTAGGAACAAACCGGGGCATGATCAAATGAGCGGATCTCGCCTGCTAGGGGCTTGAGTGTTTTGTGGATCAAAACCCCTTGCATAAGAACGCCGGAGAGTCAGCGATTCGTGATGGAAGACATCATTCATCCCAACAGCGAAACCGTCTAGATTAGGTAGATCCTGATGAAAGGCCTCTATCTGAGGCCTACTGCGACGAACGCAACGTGGGAAAAGCCCAAGGCTACACGGTGAAGCCGAAGCCTCCACTGGTCTGACAAAGGAGAGAATTTGTTAACATAATCGCTCTAGAGATTGACATGCCATGCGATAAATTAGACATTTCACAAAATTATTCAACGGCAAGGCCATGTCCACCACGATATCCATCCCATCACAAGAAGTCCTTGACCTGATAGAGGCGTCTCTAAACGCTGACTATACAGAGGTCAGGCAAATCTCAAGCAGAATTGCTGCAAGCTCTACGTCCGCTCACCCCGAAATCAGTAAAAAAATTAAGTTGGCAATAAGACGAAAGGGCGTCCCACTTCGCGCTTCGGGTTATTCTGAAAGCCTACCCACAGATCCTAAGTCTCGAAGCGCTTTGGTGGAGGAGCAGCCATGCCCTATATCACCAGTCTTTTTGAATGAATCGCTAAAGAAAACCTTTGATACATTTGTTGCGAGCGTAAAGAATTACGAGCTCTTACAAAAGAACGGGCTCTCAGGAAAAATGAACCTCCTAATGTCCGGACCACCAGGAACAGGCAAGACATTAGTTGCAGGCCATATCGCATCTACGCTTGGTATGCCGCTTTACGTGGTAAGACTTGATTCCTTAATATCTTCTTTATTAGGAGACACAGCGAAAAATATTAGGAGCGTATTTGATTTCGTACCAACGCGTAACGGAATTATATTCCTTGATGAGTTTGATGCAATTGGCAAATTGAGGAATGACACTCATGAGCTCGGCGAGCTTAAAAGGGTAGTCAACACTCTAATTCAAGCGATAGATTCGCTAGACGACAAAGCAATTGTGATCGCAGCGACTAACCATTCAGAGCTATTAGATCGAGCAATATGGAGAAGATTTCCTTATAGGATGCATTTTGAAATCCCAGACTTTGATCTTCGGACGCATCTCTGGAATCACTTCTTATTTCAAGACAAAGGAGAAAGCACGACTGTATCAGCATTAGCAAAAATTTCCTCAAACATGAGCGGTGCTGATATTGAATCACTAGCGCTGTCTGCGAGACGCGCTGCAATTATCGAACATAAAGAAGTCGACGTACCCGAAATTGCATCTGAAATTTTGCTCGTGGAAAACAGCGAGTGTCGTAACGACAAAAAAAGTTTTTGCCGTTTATTATCCAAAAACTTGAAGTTAACGCAGATCGAAATACTCTCAATCGTAAAAATTAGTCGCCAGACTCTTTCAACTTATCTAAAGGATTAGCCATGGCCCCTCGCCCGGTAAAGAACCCCGTATTGCGGCTACTTAAAAGCCCTACACCGAAAACAGTCTCGGGCGGAGGTAAAAATCAAAAAGGAATAAAATTAAATTCGCTGGAAAATAAGCGCAGGGCGCTATCTGCCAAGGTAGCCAAGATTGATAAGTCTGACTTATCTCGAATAACTTTTTCGGGCATGACACATATCATCGCGAAAATGGATGATGACTCGTTGTCTCCAAGCTGGACTCCTACAGATGTATTTGACTCTCGGGCAGGTTGCCGCATCGTTGCGCCTGCTTATAAAGGATTTCTGATTGAGGTAAATAGAGAAAGCTTATCTGAGCTGTCTCGCCACTTAAAGAGCTCCAAGAAAACCAATGACATGGTTGATATATCGCGCATATCGAGCATTGATCCTTTTGACGAGAGTGAAACCCTTCGCGGCCTAAACATTCAAAATCAGTGGGATGAACTACCCGAAGATGGAAACTCAAAGGTAATCAACGTTTGGCTCAAGCCTTTCAAAAACCTCAACGCACGTAAAGAGCTCGCAGCAAAGCTCGAAGAAGTATTATCTGATATAGATTGCAACCTAGGCCATCCGGAATTCGATTTTAGTTCTGACAATTCAAATCGAGATAAGCTCCCAGATGCCGCAAAAGAAGCATTGGATATTTATCTTGAGGCGGGCAACTCCGTGCTCTCTTTAAATATTTTTACAAAACATGACCTTGAAAGATTAGTGGCCTCCGGCACGGTCTACCGTATCGATCCCGCTCCCACCTTAAGATCCGCAGATAAGCCCGGAACAGGAAGGGAGCCATCCCCATCAGTGATCTCAACGACATCGCCAACCGTTGTGATTGTCGATGGCGGTATCAACGCAAGAAGTTATTTGCCTCTCCAAAAGCACTCTTTAGCCCCGCTTGTGGGGGATCTTGATGCAAACCTTAGTCACGGAAACAAAGTTGTCTCGCTAGTCTGTCACGCACACGCATGGAATGCTGACAGACCGCTACCAGCACTTGACTGTACCTTTATTTCAGCACAAGCAATTTGCAAAGATAGCGCACTTAAAACTCCGAATCACCGACAACTTCTTGCATACCTAGACCATGTCGCACAGGAAACCGCCCCTTACTCTAAAGTCTGGAACCTGTCTTTCAATCTCATGGCTTCTGCAGCAAAAAAAGAAGAGGTAAGTTATTTAGGGCACGAACTAAGCAAAATTGCTAGAAAATATAATATTTTACCAGTGATTTCTGCTGGCAACATTGGTCACAACCCTAAGCACGGTCTGATATGTGCACCGGCCGATTGTGAGGCCGCTCTTACCATAAGCGGAAGAAGTTACGATTTCATAAAAATGGCCCCTGGCGATGCGTGCAGTATAAGCTTAAAAGGCCCTGCCCCAGCAGGAATGAAAAAACCAGACCTATCTTGGTTTTCCGAACTGCGCATGATCGGTGGAGGAGTAGATATTGGAACAAGCTTCAGCACTCCTTTGGTGTCTTCTCTTGCAGCACATACATTCGCCAACATAAAAGAGGCTTCTCCTGATTTAGTCAAGGCGTTACTAATCAACAAAAGTGAACTCGACGCCCATAGCGACTCTATTGGCTGGGGCACTCCTTGGGAGGAAGACAATCTACCATGGTTTTGCAAATCTGGTGATGTAACCATGGCCTGGACAGCTACATTGCAACCCGGCTATAACTATTACTGGAATAACATACCCATCCCTCCAGAGTTGATTAAAGATGGGAAATTTGTAGGATCGGTTGCACTGACCGCTGTTTTGAAACCTTTAGTTTCTGAGTCGGTAGGGGAAAATTATTTTTCTTCGCGATTACAGACTTCGCTACAAGCCACCTCCGCGTCAGGCAACACTATAAGTCTTGCTGGGAGTATGAGGGAGGATAAAGAAAAAGAAGTTTTTGCACGATCTGATTTAGCTAAATGGAGCCCAGTACGCAATCACTATAAAGAGCACCGAGGAACTGGGATTTCCGGAGGAAATATGCGCCTTAATGCACGGATATTCACACGCGATCTTTACCAATTTGATATACAACACCACTCTGAGCTTCCACCGCAAGAAGTTGCCTTCGTCCTAACTTTACGCGCGTCCGATGCGGCTGACACTCTTTACGACTCTACTGTTCAAAGCATGCGAACCGAGTTAGAAAGCGCAGTCCTAAATCAGGACATCGTCGTCAGCTGAATTTATATTAATAGCTCGGTTTTACCGAGCTATTTTTAGCGCGCAAAAATCCGTTTACCCAGTTATTTACACTTCGATTAAATACACAGCCGTAAATATTTTCACCAAGCTTCAATATTCATGGCACTCAATTCGAGTTTACGAAAGACCTAGATTTGAGAAATGATTGCTCCATTCTCAACAAACGATGCCAGCTCAGCGTACAGCCCAGACACGCTACAAAAACAGTACAATCACGGTACACTCACCAGCTTGAGCAACCTTCTGATAACTACGCTCAACTCCACATAGCACGGGGCCTCCAGTTATGCCAACCTACGTTCACCTACGAACGATTTCTCTAGGCATATCAGATCGCCCAGCAACTCATAATCCTTTGGTCCACGGTTCAAGTCCGTGTGGGCCCACCACTTTGAAAGCCGCGCTAAATGCGCGGCTTTTTCTTGGGCGATGGTTTGGTCTTTACGAGTGCAATGTTCGGAAGACTTCACCGAGGGCTGTAGGCAAGTTCCGAAGCTGTGGTTTGAGGCGGTTTGGCGTCTGTTGGGCTTTTCTTTGACGGGATACTCTCAAGGCGTCGCTGCTCATCAGCGGCCGGGCTTGGAAACCCGGTTAAATTAATGACAACAACGCTCTGCCTTCGTGATCGCAAAGATTTTTAGTCTGCGATCCAGATTTATGACGGCTGCGCGCGGGACGTCTTCGGACGTGCCGGTTTCCTAATTTTCCGGTTTCCAACCTGCGCGCAGCTGTCACCCATTCGCATGGAAACGAATGTGGTGCCTCTTCAAATTAGGAGTATCACCATGACTGAAAAAGACTCGTCCACGCCTTCAGACCTGAAAACCATCGGCCTTACCCCCTTCACCTACTGCTCCAATCAACCTCTTTTCCACGTCAGCGCCGGCGTCCCGATCGGCGTTGCTCTGTCTCAAGCTTCCGACCTGCTGTTTCTCGTCAAAGCCTTCGCTGAAGACGCCGCTTACGACAAAAAAACCGACCGCTATGCCTGGGGCGCTCATTTTCTGGCGGCGATGAGCAAAGCGGTGATTGATGATGTGGTGAAGGTCATCAACCATCAACGCTTCGCGACACGCAACCAAACGCAGGTTTAGCACGACCTTCCTCGATTCGCGCCCCGGTGAATCGAGGCGTTGATGCTAAACACGCTGATATCCATATCCAACCCGCGGAGCCTGTAACATGCGCAGGCCAACCAACCAGCGCCCCATGGAGCCCCCCTTGCCCGACACCCGCCCACCCGCGCTTGATGAAATCGACCGCCAGTTGATCGCCGCTCTGCAAATCAACGCCCGCGAAAGCGTCGCCATGCTCGCCCGGCAGTTGGGCATTGCGCGCACCACCGTGACTTCAAGGCTGGCACGCCTGGAAAAGGCCAAAGTGATCACCGGTTATGGTGTGCGTTTGGGGCAACGCGTAGTCGATGGCGGGTTGCAGGCGTATGTCGGGATCAAGGTGCAGCCGCGCTCCGGCAAAGAGGTGTTGCGCCGGTTGAGTGCGATGGCGCAGGTGCAGCAGTTGTGTGCGGTGAGCGGCGAATTTGATTATGTGGCGTGGTTGCGCACGGATTCGCCGGAGCAACTGGATCAACTGCTGGATCAGATTGGCAGTGTGGATGGGGTTGAGAAGACCACCACGTCGATCATCTTGAGTAGCAAGATTGATCGGGGACAGCCGGTTTAATCGCGGGTGGCTGAGAGAGCCTCATCGCCAGCAGGCTGGCTCCCACAGTGCGGTGTGTAGCACTGGCTCGTCACTTTGATCGATAAACTGGCAAAACGACGACACTTTGCGTCTTATTAACGTGTTCCACGCTCCCTAGAATGGCTGGCATCTTTTCCTATACTCAGACGCGCACCCCGCGTCCGGTCGCCAGCAAGGTCAGCCATGAACAAGAACAATCGCCATCCTGCAGACGGTAAAAAGCCAATCACCATTTTCGGTCCGGACTTTCCGTTCGCCTTCGACGACTGGATCGAACACCCGGCCGGCTTGGGCAGCATTCCCGAGCATCACCACGGTGCTGAAGTGGCGATCGTCGGCGCCGGCATCGCAGGTCTGGTGGCGGCCTATGAGCTGATGAAGCTCGGCCTCAAACCGGTGGTTTACGAGGCCTCCAAACTCGGCGGCCGCCTGCGCTCGCAGGCGTTCAACGGCACTGACGGTATCGTCGCCGAACTCGGTGGCATGCGTTTCCCGGTGTCCTCCACTGCGTTCTATCACTACGTCGACAAACTCGGCCTCGAAACCAAGCCCTTCCCCAACCCGCTGACGCCCGCCTCCGGCAGCACCGTGATCGATCTGGAAGGCAAAACCCATTACGCACAGAAACTGGCGGATCTTCCTGCCTTGTTTCAGGAAGTGGCTGACGCCTGGGCGGATGCGTTAGAGGCGGGTTCACAGTTCGCCGATATCCAGCAAGCCATTCGCGACCGTGATGTGCCGCGCCTCAAAGAGCTGTGGAACACCCTGGTGCCGCTGTGGGATGACCGCACCTTCTACGATTTCGTCGCCACGTCCGAAGCGTTCGCCAAGTTATCGTTCCATCACCGAGAAGTGTTCGGTCAGGTCGGTTTCGGCACCGGCGGCTGGGATTCGGACTTTCCCAATTCGATGCTGGAAATCTTCCGGGTGGTGATGACCAACTGCGACGATCACCAACATTTGGTGGTCGGCGGCGTTGAACAAGTGCCGCAGGGTATCTGGCGCCATGTGCCACAGCGCTGCGTGCACTGGCCTGAAGGCACCAGCCTGAAGTCCCTGCACCGTGGCGCGCCGCGTTCAGGCGTGAAGAAAATTGCCCATGCGCCCGATGGCCGTTTCGCCGTCACCGACAACAACGGCGACACCCGCGAATACGCCGCCGTACTGACCACTTGCCAGAGCTGGCTGCTGACCACGCAGATCGAATGCGACGAAACCCTGTTCTCGCAAAAGATGTGGATGGCGCTCGACCGCACCCGCTACATGCAATCGTCGAAGACGTTTGTGATGGTCGATCGGCCGTTCTGGAAGGACAAGGACCCGCAAACCGGGCGCGACCTGATGAGCATGACCCTCACCGATCGCCTGACCCGTGGCACCTATCTGTTCGACAACGGCGACGACAAACCGGGCGTGATCTGCCTGTCGTACTCGTGGATGAGCGACGCCCTGAAGATGCTGCCGCACCCTGTGGAAAAACGCGTGGAACTGGCGTTGAACGCGTTGAAAAAGATCTACCCGAAAGTCGACATTGCCGCGCGAATCATCGGCGATCCGATCACAGTGTCGTGGGAAGCCGATCCGCATTTCCTCGGTGCATTCAAAGGCGCCCTGCCCGGCCACTATCGCTACAACCAGCGCATGTACTCGCACTTCATGCAGGACGACATGCCCGCCGAGCAGCGTGGGATTTTCATCGCCGGTGACGACGTGTCGTGGACGCCGGCCTGGGTCGAAGGCGCGGTGCAGACCTCGCTCAACGCGGTGTGGGGGATCATGAACCATTTCGGCGGTTCTACACATAAAGAGAACCCGGGCCCGGGTGATGTGTTCAAAGACATCGGCCCTATCGCCCTGCCCGAGTAAGAGGAATCCCTGATGCGTGTAGCCCTTTACCAATGTCCACCGCTGCCACTGGACCCCGCCGCCAACCTGCAACGCCTGTATCAATTGGCGATGGAGGCCAAAGGCGCCGATCTGTTGGTGCTGCCGGAGATGTTCATGACCGGCTACAACATCGGCGCCGAGGCGGTCAGTACATTGGCCGAGGTCTACAACGGTGAATGGGCGCAGCAGATCGGCCGGATCGCCAAGGCTGCCGGCCTGGCGATTGTTTATGGTTATCCCGAGCGCACCGCTGATGGGCAGATCTACAACGCTGTGCAGTTGATCGACGCCCAAGGCGAACGCCTGTGCAATTACCGCAAGACGCACCTGTTCGGTGATCTCGATCGCTCGATGTTCAGTCCTGGCGAAGACGCGTTTCCCGTGGTTGAACTCAATGGCTGGAAGCTCGGTTTCCTGATCTGTTACGACCTGGAATTCCCGGAAAACGCCCGGCGCCTGGCCCTGGCAGGCGCCGAACTGATTCTGGTGCCGACGGCAAACATGATTCCGTTCGATTTCGTCGCTGACGTCACTGTCCGCTCGCGTGCCTTCGAGAACCAGTGCTACGTGGCTTACGCCAACTACTGCGGCCATGAAGGTGACATTCACTATTGCGGGCAAAGCAGCATCGCCGCACCGGACGGCAGCCGCATGGCTCAGGCCGGTCTGGATGAAGCCTTGATCGTCGGCGAACTGGATCGGCAGTTGATGATCGACTCCCGCGCCGCCAATCACTACCTCAGCGATCGCCGCCCCGAGCTTTACGGCGCGCTGAACAAGCGCTAATCCGCTAGCATTGGCACTTCACTGTTCTGGAAGTGCCCATGCCTGCGCCGACTCACCCCCGCCCCCACACCGAAACCCTGGCCAACGGCTTGCGCGTAACCCTGCGTCATGCGCCCGGTTTGAAGCGCAGTGCCGCCGCGTTACGGGTGGCTGCCGGCAGCCATGACGTGCCCTTGGCGTGGCCGGGGCTGGCACATTTTCTTGAGCATTTGCTGTTTCTCGGCACTGAGCGTTTTCCTGCGAGCGAAGGGTTGATGGCCTACGTGCAAGGTCACGGCGGGCAGGTGAATGCCAGCACTGACGAGCGTACGACTGACTTTTTCTTTGAGTTGCCAACGCAATCGTTCAGCGGCGGGCTTGAGCGTCTGTCAGACATGCTCGCCCATCCGCGTATGAATCTGGACGATCAGTTGCGGGAACGGGAAGTGCTGCAGGCGGAATTTATCGCTTGGTCGCAAGATCCTGCGGCGCAGCAGGATCTTGCGTTGTACCAAGGTTTGCCAGCCGAGCATCCATTGCGCGGGTTTCATGCGGGGAATCGAGACAGCCTGCAAGTGGAGCAGCCGCTGTTTCAACAGGCGTTGAAGGGTTTCCACCAGCAGTTTTATCGCACCGGGCAAATGACATTGAGCCTGGTGGGGCCGCAGAGCCTTGAACAATTGCGCGCACTGGCCGTGCAGTTTGCGGCGACGTTGCCGACCGGGGATCACGTTGCGCAAGCCGTGAGCCTGCCGCTGGCGGTGAGCAGTTATCAACAGGTCGGTGAACAGCGCTGCAATCTGCTGTTTGCGTTCGACACTTTGCCCGAGTCGTCGGCTGAGGCGATGGCGTTTCTCTGCCATTGGCTCAACAGCGCCAAACCAGGTGGATTGCTGGCGTACTTGCAGGCACAGGGTCTGGCTGACGGCCTGCACGCAGCGCCGCTGTATCACTTTGCCGAGCAGGCCTTGCTGCATCTGGCGTTCAACGCACCCGCCGAGTCGCTGGGTGCCATTGGCGAACACGCGCGCGACTGGCTGAGTTTCTTTGCGCAACAGGATTGGGCGCCGCTGCGCAAGGAATACGCCGCCGTGCTTGCGCGTCACCACCAAGTCAGCGGTGCGTTGCCACTGGCGCGGCTCGACAGCGAGCAACTCGAAAGCGGTTTGTCGGAATCGGGGGCGAGCGCGCTGAAACGAATGCTGCGCGAAATGGGCACTGTGGATAACTTCAGTCGCCACTGGCACCTGCCCGCCGCCAATCCTTTCCTGCGGGCCAACGAGCCGCTGGCCAACGCCGGACTGATCCGCGGACAAACCAGCGCCCACCGAGGCCTGCGCACGTTTGCTCAGGATCGCTCACGCGGGCGTCGCGAACGTTCGCCAATGCAATTCAGTCAGGCCTTGCCGGACAACGGTGATGACGGGGCGATTTATCTGCGCTGGCAACTGGAGGCGGCGGCCTCTGCAGCTCTGCAATCGAGGCTGCTGCGCAGTCTGCGAGCAACTCAGGATGATGCGCGTCAGGCCGGGGTCGAGTTATCGCTCAGCATGGGCGGCAATCAATGGCTGTTGAAACTGACCGGGCTGCAAGAGCCCATGCCCAGCGTCCTTGAGCACGCGCTGAAATGTCTGACGCAAGTTGAAGCCGATTCCCTGCCGGGTGAGGCGCAAGCGGCGTTGATACCGATCCGCCAACTGCTCAAGGCACTCCCGGAGCATTGTCTGCAACCCGCGAACACCTGCAACGACGCCAAACACCTGTGGACAACTTCTCGCTGGGATGGCCTGGCCTTGGGCCTTCATCCACAGACCCAATCGGCAATGGGCCTGGCCCTGAGCCGTATTCCCGGCGTACCGGACAATCAGTTGCCGGCACCGACAGCGATTACCACACAACATTTGTGGCACCCCATCGAGACAGCGTCCAGCGAACACGCCTTGTTGCTGTTCTGCCCGACCGCCGGGCGCGATATCGCCGACGAAGCCGCATGGCGCTTGCTCGCACAGCTTTGCCAGACGCCGTTCTATCAACGCCTGAGGGTCGAGTTGCAGTTGGGTTATGCCGTGTTCAGCGCACTGCGACAGATCCATGGTCAGGTCGGGTTGCTGTTTGGCGTGCAATCACCCAACGTTGCGACCACAGAATTGCTCGGCCACATTCAACAATTCCTTGAAGGCAATCGCGCACTGATCGAATCCACTGACGAGGCCGGTCTCGACCAACAGCGCCAGCGCCTGGCGGATCAATTCGATAGCACTCATCTGCCTTTCAAAGACGCTGCCGAACTGCTCTGGCAGGCCAAACTCGCCGGCCACCCGTCGGATTATCTGGAGCAACTGGTCGCGGCAATCGGCCAATTGAGTCGACCGACATTGCTGGCCGCCGCGCAACGATTAACCGCTGCCGAAGGCGGCTGGCACTGCCTCGCCAACGGCCCAATACCGGGCGCACCCTGGCAAGCGGGAAAATGATCATTACCGAGGCTGCAAGGAGCTTTCTCAAAGATTCACGGACAATCCCTCTGAAATTTTGAGTAACATAGCCGCCTAACTATTTGGAACGTCCCTGCGCTGCCGTGGACTATACCTATGGATAGCGCTATCCCACCCGCCCTTTTATTGAAGGAGTCACCTGATGTCCTGGACAAAACCGGCTTACACCGACCTGCGTATCGGCTTCGAAGTCACCATGTACTTCGCCAGCCGCTGAGTTCTGCCTCGTCAGAATTGCAGTGCAACGCCTCGGCTCGCCGAGGCGTTTTATTTTCAGCGTTGAAATGATGGAGCGTTCATGTTCGTCCAGATTCTGGGTTCGGCCGCCGGTGGCGGTTTTCCGCAGTGGAACTGTAACTGCGTCAACTGTGCAGGCTTTCGCGACGGCAGCCTGAATGCCAAGGCTCGCACCCAATCGTCCATCGCTATTTCCGATGACGGCGTGAACTGGGTGTTGTGCAACGCCTCGCCGGACATCCGCGCCCAGTTGCAGAGCTTCGCCCCGATGCAACCGGGCCGTGCGCTGCGCGACACCGGGATCAGCGCGATCATCCTGATGGACAGCCAGATCGACCACACCACCGGCCTGCTCAGCCTGCGCGAAGGCTGCCCGCATCAGGTCTGGTGCACGGACATGGTTCACGAAGACCTGAGCACCGGTTTTCCGTTGTTCACCATGCTCACCCACTGGAACGGTGGACTGGACTGGAACCGTATCGAACTCGATCAAAGCTTCACCGTCGCCGCGTGCCCGAACCTGCGCTTCACCCCGCTGCCATTGCGCAGCGCCGCACCGCCCTACTCGCCGCATCGTTTCGACCCGCACCCGGGCGACAACATCGGCCTGATCGTCGAAGACCTGAAGACTGGCGGCAAACTGTTCTATGCCCCGGGTCTGGGCAAGGTTGACGCGCCGTTGCTCGAGATCATGGCGGGCAGCGATTGCCTGCTGGTCGACGGCACAATGTGGGACGACGATGAAATGCAGCGCCGTGGCGTCGGCACCCGCACCGGTCGCGAGATGGGCCATCTGGCGCAGAACGGCCCTGGCGGCATGCTCGAAGTGCTGGAACAGCTTCCCGAGCAACGCAAGGTGCTTATCCACATCAACAACACCAACCCGATTCTCGACGAGGATTCGCCGGAGCGCGCGGAACTGGCGCGGCGTGATGTTGAAGTGGCGTTCGATGGCATGAGTATTGTGCTGTAAGCCTTTGAGACCCCCTTCGCGAGCAGGCTCGCTCCCACATTGGAATGCGATCAACCTGTGGGAGCGAGCCTGCTCGCGAAGAGGCCAGTGCAAACAAAAGAGATTTCTAGGGTTGTTCCCCGGAGAACCGCAATGACCGACACCCCGCTGTCCAAAGCCGAATTCGAAGCGGCCCTGCGCGCCAAAGGCGCCTACTACCACATCCATCACCCGTATCACGTGGCGATGTACCAGGGCCGCGCCACCCGCGAACAGATTCAGGGCTGGGTCGCCAACCGCTTCTACTATCAGGTGAACATCCCCCTGAAGGACGCAGCGATCCTCGCCAATTGCCCGGATCGCGAAATCCGCCGCGAGTGGATTCAACGCTTGCTCGACCACGACGGCGCCCCCGGTGAAGACGGTGGTATCGAAGCGTGGTTGCGCTTGGGCCAAGCCGTCGGCCTCGATCCGGATCAATTGCGTTCTCAGGAACTGGTATTGCCCGGCGTGCGCTTCGCCGTCGACGCCTACGTCAACTTCGCCCGCCGCGCCAGTTGGCAGGAAGCTGCCAGCAGTTCACTGACCGAACTGTTCGCGCCGCAGATCCACCAGTCACGCCTCGACAGTTGGCCGCAACATTACCCGTGGATCGATCCCGCCGGTTACGAATATTTCCGCACCCGCCTCGGCCAAGCGCGCCGGGATGTCGAGCATGGCCTGGCGATCACCCTTGAGCACTACAAGACTCGCGAAGGTCAGGAGCGCATGCTGGAAATTCTCCAGTTCAAACTGGACATTCTTTGGAGCATGCTCGATGCCATGAGCATGGCTTACGAACTGAACCGCCCGCCCTATCACAGCGTGACCGAGCAACGGGTCTGGCATAAAGGAATCACCTTATGAGTTTCGACCGCAGCAAGATCCCGACCTGGCGCCCCGGCTACCGTTTCCAGTACGAGCCGGCGCAGAAAGGCCATGTGCTGCTGTACCCCGAAGGCATGATCAAACTCAACGACAGCGCTGCGCTGATCGGCGGTCTGATCGACGGTGAGCGCGATGTTGCAGCGATCATCGGCGAACTCGACAAGCAGTTCCCCGGCGTGCCCGAACTCGGTGACGACATCGAGCAATTCATGGAGGTTGCCCGTGCGCAGCACTGGATCGAACTTGCCTGATTCATCGGTGCAAGTACCGCCCAAGCCAGAGATCGGCCTGCCGCTGTGGCTGCTCGCCGAGCTGACCTACCGCTGCCCGCTGCAATGCCCGTACTGCTCCAATCCGCTGGATTTCGCCGAGCAGGGCAAAGAGCTGAGCACCGAGCAATGGATCAAGGTATTTCGCGAGGCGCGGGAAATGGGCGCGGCGCAGTTGGGTTTTTCCGGTGGCGAACCGCTGGTGCGCCAGGATCTCGCCGAGCTGATCGGCGAGGCGCGCAAGCTTGGGTTCTACACCAACCTGATCACCTCGGGCATTGGGCTCACCGAGCAGAAAATCAGCGACTTCAAGAAGGCTGGCCTCGATCACATCCAGATCAGTTTTCAGGCCAGCGACGAGCAGGTGAACAACCTGCTCGCCGGCTCGAAAAAAGCTTTCGCGCAGAAGCTGGAAATGGCCCGTGCGGTGAAAGCCCACGGCTACCCGATGGTGTTGAACTTCGTCACTCATCGGCACAACATCGACAAAATCGACCGCATCATCGAGCTGTGCATTGCGCTCGAAGCGGATTTCGTCGAACTCGCCACCTGCCAGTTCTACGGCTGGGCACAGCTCAATCGTGTCGGTCTGCTGCCGACCCAGGAACAACTGGTGCGCGCTGAACGGATCACCAACGAATACCGCGCCAAGCTGGAAGCCGAAGGGCATCCGTGCAAGCTGATTTTCGTCACCCCGGACTACTACGAAGAACGCCCGAAAGCCTGCATGAACGGCTGGGGCAGCATCTTTCTGACCGTCACTCCGGACGGCACTGCCCTGCCCTGTCATGGCGCGCGACAACTGCCGGTACAATTTCCCAACGTGCGCGACCACAGCATGCAGCACATCTGGTACGACTCGTTCGGCTTCAACCGCTTTCGCGGGTACGACTGGATGCCCGAGCCGTGCCGCTCCTGCGATGAGAAGGAAAAGGACTTCGGCGGCTGTCGCTGCCAAGCGTTCATGCTCACGGGTGACGCGAGCAATGCCGACCCGGTGTGCAGCAAATCCGAACATCACGGTGTGATCCTCAAGGCCCGTGAAGAAGCCGAGCACGCCACTCAAACCATCGAACAATTGGCCTTTCGCAATGAACGAAACTCACGCCTCATCGCTAAAAGCTGAGCCTTTTAGCGCCGCTCAAGCCGTCGCCGCCGGGATGGATTTCGCCGAACTGCAACTGGGTAGCAACGGTTTGTTCTGGAATGAATATCGCCCGGAGGATGCGGCGTGCCGGATCTGGCATTGGCGCGATGGCGTGGCGAGATGTCTGACGCCCGAAGGTTTCAGCGTGCGCAGCCGCGTGTACGAATATGGTGGTGGGGCGTTTTGTCTGACGCCCGACGGGGTGGTTTTCGTCGGAGAGGCGGATCAGCAGTTGTATCGACAGGCGCTGGATGGTCAGCCTGAAGCGCTGACGTCGGGTGAGTGTCGCTATGGCGATCTGCATTTTGCCCAGGGTCGGGTCTTGGCAGTGGAGGAACACCACGATCAGCATCGCTTGGTCGCGATTGATCTGGCTGACGGCACGCGTCATCTGCTGGCCGAGGGCGCGGACTTTTATGCCGCGCCGATCATCAGCCCGGATGGCCAGCGTTTGGCGTGGATCGAGTGGAGCCGGCCGCATCAGCCGTGGACTTCGACTCGGTTGATGGTGGCTGGGCGCTCGGCTGACGGGGGCTTTTCCGCGCCACGTTGCCTGGCGGGTGACGGGGTTGAGGAGTCGATCCAGCAACCGCGATTCAATACCGAAAACCGCTTGTTTTGTCTGACTGATCGCGGCGGATTCTGGCAGCCGTGGGGCGAAACAGACGATGGTCTGCAAGCGTTGCCAAGCGCCGAAGCCGATCATGCGCCTGCGCCGTGGCAGCTAGGCGGTTGCACCTGGCTGCCCGTTGGCGAGTCTTATCTGGCCAGTTGGAGTGAAGGCGGTTTCGGTCGCCTCGCGCTAAACGGTGAAGACTTCACCGGCGACTACAGCCGCTTCCGTCATCTGGCACTGGATCAGCCATTCATCTATTGCATCGCGGCCTCGCCGATCAGCCCTTCGGCGGTGATCGCCATTGATCGCGCATCCCACGAAGTAAAAGTGCTGGCTGGTGGTGTTGCACCGTTGCCCGCCGAACGCATCAGCCGTCCACAAACCCTGCGTTACCCCAGCGGTTCGGGGGAGGCTCACGGGTTCTTTTATCCGGCCATGAGCGGTGAAGTGAAACCGCCGCTGGTGGTGTTCATCCATGGCGGCCCAACCTCGGCCTGCTACCCGATGCTTGACCCGCGCATCCAGTATTGGACGCAACGCGGCTTCGCCGTCGCTGACCTCAACTATCGCGGCAGCAGCGGTTATGGCCGCGAATATCGGCAGGCGTTGCATCTGAGCTGGGGCGATGTGGATGTCGAAGATGCCTGCGCAGTGGTGGGGTATCTCGCCGCACAAGGGCTGATCGACGCTGAACGTGCGTTCATCCGTGGCGGCAGCGCGGGCGGCTACACCACGCTTTGTGCCTTGGCGTTTCATCAGGTGTTTCGTGCCGGCGCCAGCCTTTATGGGGTCAGCGATCCGGTGGCTTTGGCTAGAGCGACGCACAAGTTCGAGGGTGATTATCTGGATTGGCTGATCGGCGATCCCGAGCAAGACGCCGAACGCTACGCCGCCCGCACGCCGTTGCTGCATGCGAGCAATATCCGCGTACCGGTGATTTTCTTTCAGGGCGAACTGGACGCCGTCGTGGTGCCGCAACAGACCCGCGACATGGCCGAGGCTCTGGAGCGCAACGGCATTGCGGTCGAGGCGCATTACTACGCCGATGAGCACCATGGATTCCGCCGCGCAGTCAATCAGGCGCATGCGTTGGAGCAGGAGTGGAAGTTTTATCGGCGGGTGATGGAGTTGGCGGACTGAGATCCACGCCCACTTTCATCCATCGAGTCGCCCCATTGGCGAGCAAGCCCGCTCCCACAGGGGATTTGTGAACAACACAGATCCCGTGTGGGAGCGGGCTTGCTCGCGAAGACTATTCACCTGACGCCGCAGAACTCAACGCTTGGCAATGATGTACACCGCATGCACGATCCCGGGAATGTAGCCGCACAACGTCAGCAGAATGTTCAACCAGAACGCCCCGCCAAACCCGACCTGCAGAAACACACCCAGCGGCGGTAACAGAATAGCGATGATGATGCGAATAAAGTCCATGGGGCAGCTCCTGAGTGGGGGCTGGCTCATTTGAGCCATACAAACTAATCGACCTTTGCCGTTCGTCAGGGTTCACTGCGTCTGCCTGCTGTTTGCCAGTACCGCGTACAAAAAAACGCCCCACGCCAAAAGAATCAGGCGTAGGGCGTGCGTTATACCGCGAGACGGTTCTTGAATTCGGGTAGGACAGTTCGGATCAGACGGCAATCCCTTTGCGGCATTGCAACTGTGCGGTACGCACGCGGGAGAAGGCTCGGGCCAGGCGCAGGAGCATTTCGTCGATGTTGGCTTTACTGACGGTGAGCGCCGGGGTGAAGCGCAGGCAGTCGGGTTGCGCAGCGGTGAGCAGCAGGCCTTCGTGCAGCGCGGCCTGGATCACCGCTTCGGCTGAATCGTCCGACAGGGTGAGGCCCCAGAACAGCCCTTGGCCACGCAACTCGCCGTGGCCGTAGCGACGGGCCAAACGCACAAGACCTTCGCGCAGGTGCTGGCCATTGTCTTTGACCTGTTCGAGAAAGGCCCGGTCCTGCACGCTGTCGAGTACCGCCAGACCGGCCGCTGTCATCAGCGCATTACCGTGATGCGTGCCGCCCAGTTCGCCGGGTTCGAAACAGCAGGCTTGGCCTCGCGCCAGCAGCGCCGCCAATGGCACGCCACCGCCCAGACCTTTGCCCAGTACGACGATATCGGCACGAACGCCGTAGGATTGTTCGGCAAGCAAGGTACCGCAGCGGCCGATGCCGGTCTGCACTTCGTCGAGAATCAGCAGAATGCCCAATTCGCGGCACAGACGCTCAACGCCTTTGAGGTAATGCTCGGTGGCCGGAACCACCCCGGCATCGCTCTGGATCGGCTCCAGCATGATGGCTACGGTCTGCGCATCAACCGCCGCGTGCAGCGCCGGCAAATCGTTGAACGGCACCCGATCGAAACCTGGCAGCAACGGAGCGAAGCGGTTGGGCAGGTTGCCACTGTCCGACGCTGAAATCGCCGCCAGACTACGGCCATGACAGCCCTGTTTCGCCGCGATGATCCGCGAGGCGCCACCGCGATGCAGTTGGCCCCACTTGCGCGCCAGTTTGATCGCCGCCTCACAGGCTTCGCTGCCGCTGTTGAGCAGATAAGCCTGGTCGCAGGAGGTGCCGGCGCAGAGCCGTTCGGTGAGGCTGAGCATGCCGCGATTGTGCAGGTTGAAACCGGGGTTGATCAGCGCCTGGGCTTGACTAGT
Source organism: Pseudomonas sp. NPDC087615 (assembly GCF_044743445.1). Classification (NCBI taxonomy): domain Bacteria; kingdom Pseudomonadati; phylum Pseudomonadota; class Gammaproteobacteria; order Pseudomonadales; family Pseudomonadaceae; genus Pseudomonas; species Pseudomonas sp. NPDC087615. The sequence goes on from NZ_JBIUWM010000004.1 coordinate 31,464, forward strand.
GATGGCTTTGACCAGCGCTGAAGGGCTGTGACCGAGACTGTTGGCGCCGTCGGCCTGGGAAAAGTCCAGATAAGCGCGGTCGTTGCTGTCCCATAGCCATGAACCTTGGCCCCGGACGAACACCTGTTGTGGTCGCTCAACGCTCGGCATCAGGCGCTCGCCTGTGTCGGGTTGGCCGGCCTCGAATGTGAGGTCATCAAGGCTTGGCGTCTGACGCCGCAAACTGAACAGATTCATTGAGTAAAACCTCGATTGAGGTTTTTTGAACTGCCTATGTAAACACTGTCGAAGCGAACGCTAGTCATCGCGCTGTCTGGCCCTGTAAGCCTTGTGAATGCGGTTAGACTAGGCTCACTGACGGCTTCGGGCCATTTCGATTTCCCAGCATTTTCGATAAGCATTACTTATGGATTTCAAACAACTGCGTTATTTCGTCGCGGTCTACGAAGAAGGCCATGTCGGCCGGGCCGCTGAGCGGCTGTCGATTTCGCAACCGGCGTTGTCGCAGCAGATCCGCCAGCTCGAGCAGAACCTCGATGTCACGCTGTTCGAGCGCAGCAGCAAACGCCTGCTGCCGACGCTGGCTGCGCACACGCTGTACAACCACGCTTTGCCCTTGCTCGATGGCTTGCAACGGGCGCGGGAGGCGCTGGGCAACTTCAAAGGTCAGGCGTTGCGCACGCTGGCGATTGGTGTGCTGCAAACCGTACACACCAGCCTGGTGCCGCAACTGCTCGAACGCGTACGCAAGGCCCAACCGCATCTCGTTGTGCAGATCTATGAGTTGACCGGGCTGGAGATCGAACGGCGGCTGCTCAATGGTTCGCTGGACATCGGCATCAGTTATCTACCGCCGCGCCAACCGGGCCTCCATGGCGTGATGCTGTACGAAGATGAACTGACGCTGGTCATCCCGGCGGATCATCCATTGCGTGAATTCAAGAAAGTCTCGATGCGTCAAGCGGCCGAATTGCCGATGTTGCTGCTGGGGGAAGAATTTCAGATTCGTCAGATCTGGCAGGCGCAGCTAACCAGCCTCGGACGGCGCCCGCAGGTACAGGCCGAGCTGAACAATATGGTGGGGATTCTCGACAGTCTGCCGCACACCAAACTGGCGACGGTGCTGCCGGGACGTTCTCAGAAGGAGTACCACGATCAGGATCTACTGTGGAAACCGCTGAGCGAACCTCGGGTGCCGTTGAAAGTCGGGCTGGTGTGTCGCGATGTGCAACGTCAGCAGGCGTCTTTGGCGCTATTGCGGACATTGCTGGAAGAGGTGATGGCGCGTGAGGAGAGACCGCTCACAGGCGCACCGCCACTGGCCCCCTTGGCCTGAGACTTTTCTGCGGGAAAAAGAAAACCCCGCCGAAGCGGGGCTTTGCAGACTGTTTCCCTGACATCCATTTCACTCCGCCACCCTGGCAGAATCCTACGTGTCCGTGTTGTTGCTTTGCGCTTCCTGCGCGACGTCCATGAAATGTAGATTAGCCGTGGATCCAATCTACGCCTATGGGAGAACAGCAGCACGTCGTGTAAGCGAATGCTTACATGACGTTACATCATCAGAATTGCGCCGCCTCCAGCAGGAACAGCGACTCGCTGCCAGCCCTTACCGACGCGCTCAACGAGTGAATACGCGGCAGCAGACGGACGAAGTAGAAGCGTGCAGTGCCAAGCTTGCTGGCATAGAAATCTTCCTGCGCTTCTTTGCCCAATGCGGCTTTGGCCATCAATGCCCACATGTAGGCGTAAGCGGTGTAGCCAAACGCTTGCAAATATTCGACCGACGCCGCGCCGATTTCGTTCGGGTTGTTTTTTGCCCGATCCAGCAGCCATGCGGTCAACTCGTCGAGGGTGTCGACAGCCTCGTTCAGCGGCTTGGTGAATTCGCCCAGATCAGTACTGGCGGTTGCGGTGAAATGGCGGATCTCGTCAGCGAACAGTTTGTAGAACGCACCGCCGCTACCGACGATCTTGCGTCCGACCAAATCCAGCGCCTGAATGCCGTTGGTGCCTTCGTAGATTTGGGTAATGCGTACGTCGCGCACCAGTTGCTCCTGGCCCCATTCACGAATGTAGCCATGACCGCCGAAAACCTGCTGGCCGAGGACGGTGGTTTCCAGACCCAGATCAGTCAGGAACGCCTTGGCCACCGGCGTCAGCAACGCGACCAGATCTTCTGCACGCTTGCGCGTGGTCACGTCTTCGCTGAACTTGGCGGTGTCGAGTTGCATTGCGACGTAGGTGGAGAACGCACGCCCACCTTCGTTCGAGGCTTTCATGGTCAGCAGCATGCGACGCACGTCCGGGTGGACGATGATCGGGTCAGCCACTTTGTCTTTGTTCTGCGCGCCGGTCGGCGAACGGCTCTGCAGACGGTCACGGGCGTATTCAACGGCGTTCTGATACGAGCGCTCGCCAGTCGCCAGACCTTGAATACCGACACCCAGACGTTCGTAGTTCATCATGGTGAACATCGCGGCCAAGCCTTTGTTCGGCTCGCCGACCAGATACCCAACGGCTTCGTCGAAGTTCATCACACAGGTCGCGGACGCCTGAATGCCCATCTTGTGTTCGATCGAACCGCAATTGGCCGGGTTACGCGCGCCCAGGCTGCCATCGGCATTGACCATGAACTTCGGCACCAGGAACAGCGAAATGCCTTTCGGACCGGCCGGAGCGTCCGGCAGTTTGGCCAACACCAGGTGGATGATGTTTTCAGTGAGGTCGTGTTCGCCACCGGTGATGAAGATCTTGGTGCCGCTGACCTTGTAGGAACCGTCGGCCTGCGGCTCTGCCTTGGTGCGGATGATGCCCAGGTCGGTGCCGGCATGCGGCTCGGTCAGGCACATGGAACCGGCCCAGACGCCGGCGTACATGTTCGGCAGGTACGCGGCTTTCAACTCTTCGCTGGCATGGGCGTTGATCGACAGGCAAGCACCGGCGGTCAGCATCGGGTACAGACCGAAGGACAGGCTGGCGGAGTTGACCATTTCTTCGACCTGGGCCGACACGGCTTTGGGCATGCCCATGCCGCCGTATTGCGGATCACCGCCAACACCGACCCAGCCGCCTTCAGCGTAAGTCTGATAGGCCTGTGGGAAACCGGCCGGCGTGGTGACGGCACCGTCGGACCAGTGACAGCCTTCTTCGTCAGCGGCACGGCTCAGCGGCGCAATGCTTTTACTGGTGACCTTGCCGGCCTCTTCGAGAATCGCTTCAACCGTTTCGGCATCAACGGTCTCTGCCAGTGCCGGCAACTCAGCCCAGAGTTTGGCGACTTCGAATACTTCATTGAGGACGAAGCGCATATCGCGCAGCGGCGCTTTGTAGTCAGCCATGGCAAACCTCGCAAGATCTAAACAGGTGATTCGTGGAATGGTGCTTTCGTTGAGGCTGAGTGTACCTCAACAACTTTTGCGACACATAGGGTCAACCGGTGACTGATTTGTTATTTTTAGTCACCGCAAAAAAGACCGTAGCCTTCGCCAGCGACCCAGGTAAAACGCGATTACCTGGAGAAGCCGACGAAGGCTGCGATCTTTTGTTTGCGCTTAGAGAGCAAATAGCTCTGCCGGCAGTTTCATCAAACAATCGCTACCCGCCTCGACCGCCGCACGATGCGCCGCCGTGCGCGGCAATAGGCGTTTGAAATAGAACTCGCACGTTGCCAGTTTCCCCCGAAGGTAATCCGCCTCACCCTCGCCCGCGTCCAGTTGCGCCTGCGCCACCTGCGCCATGCGCAGCCATAGATAGCCGAGGATGATGTAGCCGCTGTACATCAGATAATCCACCGAAGCGGCACCGACCTCGTCCGGGTTCTTCATCGCCGCCATGCCGACCTTCATGGTCAGGTCGCCCCACTGCTGGTTCAGCTCGTTGAGCTGAGCGACAAAACTGCCCAGTTGCGCATGCTCGGCATTCGCCGCGCAGAACTTGTGGACGATTTTAGTGAAGCCCCGCAGCAGCTTGCCCTGACTGCCAAGCACCTTGCGCCCGAGCAGATCGAGCGCCTGAATGCCGTTGGTGCCCTCGTAGATCGGCGCAATCCGGCAGTCGCGAACCAACTGCTCCATGCCCCACTCGCGAATGAACCCATGGCCGCCGAACACCTGCATGCCGTGGTTGGTGACTTCCAGCCCGGTGTCAGTCATGAACGCTTTGCAGATCGGCGTGAGGAACGCCAACAGGTCTTCGGCGTCCTGACGCGCTTGGGCATCGCCGCTCAGGTGTGCGACATCGAGCATCTGCGCGGTGAAGTAGGTCAATGCGCGATTGCCTTCGTTGAAGGCTTTCATGGTCAACAGCATGCGCCGCACATCCGGGTGAACGATGATCGGGTCGGCCGGTTTGTCAGGGGCTTTGGCGCCGGTCAGCGAGCGCATCTGCAAGCGGTCATTGGCGTATTTGATCGCACCCTGGAAACTCGCCTCGCCCAGACAGAGCCCCTGCATGCCGGTACCAAGCCGTGCGTGGTTCATCATGGTGAACATGCAGTTCAGGCCCTTGTTCGGCTCGCCGATCAGGAAGCCCTTGGCGCCGTCGAAGTTCAGCACGCAGGTGGCTGAAGCCTTGATGCCCATTTTGTGTTCGATCGAACCGCAGGACACGCCGTTGCGCTCACCGGCCTCACCCGCAGCATCCGGCAAGAACTTCGGCACGATGAACAGCGAAATGCCCTTGGTTCCGGCCGGCGCATCCGGCAGTTTGGCCAATACCAGATGGATGATGTTGTCGCTCATGTCGTGCTCGCCGGCAGAGATGAAAATCTTGCTGCCGGTGACCGCGTAACTGCCGTCAGCCTGGGGCACGGCGCGGGTCTTGATGATGCCCAGATCAGTGCCGCAATGGGCTTCGGTCAGGCACATGGTGCCGGTCCATTGGCCGGCGGTGAGTTTGCTCAGGTAAATGGTCTTCTGATCTTCGGTGCCGTGGGCGTGGATCGCCGACATTGCACCGTGGGTCAAGCCCGGGTACATGCCCCAGGAGGTGTTGCTGGAGCCGACCATTTCACTGATAACCAGCCCCAGTGAACTTGGCAGGCCCTGGCCGCCATAAGTCGGGTCCGCCGCCAGACCGTGCCAGCCGCCCTCAACATATTGTGCGAAGGCCTGCTTGAAGCCTGTAGGCGTTGTCACCACACCGTTGTCGAAATGGCAGCCCTCTTCGTCACCGCTGCGGTTGAGCGGTGCCAGAACGTTCTCACAGAACTTCGCGCCCTCTTCAAGGATCGCGTTGATCATGTCCGGGCTGGCGTCATGCGCGCCGAGGGCGGCGTAGTTGGCGTGGAAGTCGAAGACGTGGTCGATCAGAAAGCGCATGTCGCGCAGGGGAGCTTTGTACTCGGGCATGGTGGCTTCTCCGTCAGCAGATTTCTTCAACCTACTGCCGGCCACCCTGCCCCACAATCATTGTCCAGACGCTGAATGCGCCCTCATCACTCAACCGGCGGCACTGTCCATGCGCACCGCGCCACGGCGGTTCTGTCCGAACGCCACCACGCAGTTACGCCCCGCGCCCTTGGCGCTGTAGAGCGCCTCGTCCGCGGACTTGAGCACTTGTTCGGGGTTGCGCTGCTCGACGCGTTCAGCGACGCCAATACTGACCGTGACCGAGACACTGGACGCACCGGAGCCGGCGCGACGCTGACGACCTTGCTGATCGTCCTGCGGGCGGTTTTCCTGATTGCGCAGTTGAATGTTGTAAGAGGCTATCGACTCGCGGATGACTTCCAGGTGCGGCATGCATTCCTCAAGGGTTTTGCCTGCAAACACCAGAGCGAATTCCTCACCACCGTAGCGATAGGCCCTACCGCCACCGCTGATTTTGGAGAGTTTACTGGCGACCAGTCGCAGCACCTGATCGCCGACGTCGTGGCCGTGGGTGTCGTTGAATTTCTTGAAGTGGTCGACGTCGCTCATCGCCAGCACGTAATTACGGCCGAGGCGTTGCATGCGCTCGTTGAGCGCGCGCCGGCCCGGCAGCCCGGTCAGTTCATCGCGAAAGGCCATTTGATAAGCCTCGTGCGCCACCGCCGCCGCAATCATCAACATCACCTGACTGCACATGATGTTCAGGGTGAATGGCAGGATGAAGGTTTTCGGCAGCATCCAGAACACCCCGAGCAACCCGACCAGTTGCGCCGCGTGCAGCGGACGCGGGTTGCGCCAGTACTGCCAGGCCAGCAACACAAAGGCCGAGATGAACACCGGATACGACAACTGGATCAGGCTCATCCACGCGCCGTGCAGCGCCGGCCAGCGGATTTCCGAAAGCCACATCAGCAGCGCTTGTGGGTAACTTTGCTCAAGCCCCAGCGCCACGCTGCCGAAGGCCAATAACACGGCAAACCGCGCGACCATGTCCTGAAACAGATGCGTACGCTCTTGCCATGCAGCGAACACACCGAACAATAACGGCAGCAGCAGGCAGACCAGATGGAACACCACGGCAGCGTCTTCGCGCACTTTGCCGTTGTCGCGGTAATAATCGGTCTGGGTGTCGAGCAAAAAGTAGGCGATGTACACCGTGAGCATCAGAAACAGTTCGCGCTGACGTCGGTAAACCGCGCAGTAAGCACCGCCCAGCAGCAGCACCAGAGTTGGCAACACGTTGAACAGGGACGTGAAGAACACGTTGAGGTCTTTGACGTACGCAGCCGCCAACCCCGCGAGCAACAACAGCAGTGAAGGTAGGAAATGGCTGAGACGTACAGCGGAAGAACGCGGCAAAGGGTAGAACTCCGACCCGGCAAAAGATGGCATTGTGCCTGCATTTTGAGCAGTTAAGCACATGCGGTGTGACGCGCGTCACATCGAAGCCTCTTTAACGGCAGGAAATCGGCTTTTCTTAGCGTTTTAGTGGGGAATTTTCATCGCTTAAACAATTTTTCATCAGGCATGAAAAAGCCGCTGCCCCGAAAGGAGCAGCGGCTGTGCAGACCGCGTTAAGGCTTAGTAGCCCAGCGCAAAGTCTTCTTCTTTCATGTCCATCAGGTTGTTGGCGCCCGAGAGCATGGTGGCCACGTGGGTACGGGTACGTGGCAGGATGCGCTGGAAGTAGAAGCGCGCGGTTTGCAGCTTGGCGGTGTAGAACGCTGCGTCGCCAGTGCCTTCTGCCAGCTTCTGGGCTGCCAGACGCGCCATGTCAGCCCAGAAGTAGGCCAGGCAGGCGTAACCGGAGTACATCAAGTAGTCCACGGAAGCCGCGCCCACTTCTTCGCGATCTTTCATGGCGGCCATACCGACCTTCATGGTCAGTTCGCCCCACTCTTTGTTCAGTGCAGCCAGCGGTTCGACGAATTCCTTAACGGCTTCGTTGCCTTCGTTGGTCTGGCAGAACTTGTGGACGATCTTGGTGAAGCTTTTCAGGGCTTCGCCTTGGGTCATCAGCACTTTGCGGCCCAGCAGGTCGAGTGCCTGGATGCCGGTGGTGCCTTCGTACAGCATCGAAATGCGGCTGTCGCGAACGTTCTGCTCCATGCCCCACTCGGCGATGAAGCCGTGGCCACCGTAGATCTGCACACCGTGGTTGGCAGATTCAAAACCGACTTCGGTCATGAACGCTTTGGCGATCGGCGTCATGAACGCCAGCAGTGCGTCGGCTTTCTTCTTCTCTTCTTCGTCCACGCCGTATTTGACGATGTCGACCTGTTTGGCGGTGAAGTACACCATCGCACGGTTGCCTTCGGCGAATGCCTTCATGGTCAACAGCATGCGGCGTACATCCGGGTGCACGATGATCGGGTCAGCAGCTTTTTCCGGCGCTTTCGGGCCAGTCAGGGAACGCATTTGCAGACGATCGCGAGCGTATTTCAGGCCGCCCTGGAAACCGATTTCGGCGTGGGCCAGACCTTGCAGCGCGGTACCCAGACGTGCGGTGTTCATAAAGGTGAACATGCAGTTCAGGCCTTTGTTCGCCGGGCCGATCAGGAAACCGGTCGCGCCGTCGAAGTTCATCACGCAGGTCGCGTTACCGTGGATGCCCATCTTGTGTTCCAGCGAACCGCAGTTCACTGCGTTGCGCGCACCAAGGGTGCCGTCAGCGTTCGGCATGAACTTTGGAACGATGAACAGGGAAATGCCTTTGGTGCCGGCCGGTGCGTCCGGCAGACGGGCCAGTACGATGTGGACGATGTTGTCGGCCATGTCGTGTTCACCGGCCGAGATGAAGATCTTGGTACCGGAAACTTTGTAGGAGCCGTCGGCCTGAGGTTCGGCCTTGGTGCGCAACATGCCCAGGTCGGTGCCGCAGTGCGGTTCGGTCAGGCACATGGTGCCGGTCCACTCGCCGGAAACCAGTTTGGTCAGGTAAGCCTCTTGCTGCTCAGGGGTGCCGTGCTCGGAGATGGTGTTCATCGCGCCGTGCGACAGGCCCGGGTACATGCCCCATGACCAGTTGGCTTCGCCCACCATTTCGCTGACAGCCAGACCCAGCGACTCAGGCAGGCCTTGACCACCATGCTCAACGTCGTGCGCCAGGCTAGGCCAGCCGCCTTCGACGAATTGTTTGTAAGCTTCTTTGAAGCCAGTCGGAGTTTTCACACCGGACTCGCTCCAGGTGCAACCTTCGGTGTCGCCAACGCGGTTCAGCGGCGCCAGTACCTGCTCACAAAACTTGGCGCCTTCTTCGAGAATGGCGTCAACCATGTCTGGAGTTGCGTCTGCGCAAGCCGGAAGGCTCTGATAGTGCGCTTCGTAGCCGAGCAGTTCGTCACGAACGAAGCGAATATCACGCAAGGGGGCCTTGTAGTCAGGCATAGCGATAAACCTCTGCTGATGTAACCGGGAATGAACGACCGTGTTGATTTGTTGTGACGGTCAAACAGTTGTTTGAAACATACGTTTACGCCGAAATCTTGTCAAGCATCGATCTTTTGCCGTTCGTCAGCGCTTCTTTCAAACGCCGGACACAGCAAACCGCCATGCGCTCGAACGAGCCACGGGCGATAAAAAAAGATTAGTTGAGGGAGAAGGACTTACAACGAAAAACGCCGCGAACAGGCGCGGCGTCGGCCATACGTGAATGGCGAAAAATCAGGCAAAGGTGTCGATGATCGTACCGAGCATTTCATCGGAGGCCTTGGCGACTTTTGCCCCCAGTTCCACTTGAAACTTGCCTTGGGCCATCTCGACCATGTCGCTGCCCAGATCCATTTGCTGGCTGCGATCCACGCCACGCAGACGATCGACCTGCGCCTCGGAAGACTGGCTGGTAACCGAGCGCTCAATGGTGTTGTTGGCGATCTGGCTAGCGGCCTGATCGACGCGGTTCTGCCCGGTCTGAATCGTGCTCAGACCCGCATAAAAAGCTGTGTTACCGGAGATTTCCATGGAGGTTCTCATCCTTGGGAAGGATCAATAGGCGCCATTGAAACAGAGACGTCAGAAAAACACCCGTCAAAAACACTAATGGCACAGTGCCTGTTCATAGCTAAAAGCTTAGTCAAGCAGATCCAATTGCAAATGCTCAGCTACGGCCTCAGCACTTAAAGCCTTCAACTTCGGCACGCGCCCCAGGCACGGCGCCGGAATCCGTTCAGCCAGCGTCGCCAGATTCTCCTCCAGCCGCGAAGTCTTGGGATCGATGATATTCGCCACCCACCCCGCCAGTTGCAGGCCATCCCGAGCAATCGCCTCAGCCGTCAGCAACGCATGACTGATGCACCCCAACCGCACGCCCACCACCAGAATCACCGGCAGTTTCAGTGCAATGGCCAGGTCCGACAGGTTGTCCTGATCCGCCAACGGCACCCGCCAGCCGCCCGCGCCTTCGATCAGGGTGAAATCGGCATTCATCGCCAGAATATCGCGCATCGGTGCCAGCAACGATTGCACCGTCAGCGCGACACCCGCCTCGCGCGCTGCCAAATGTGGGGCAATCGCCGGTTCGAACGCCACCGGATTGACCTGTTGATAACTCAGCGGCAATGAACACTCGGCCAACAGCGCAAGCGCATCGGCGTTACGCAGCCCTTTTGGCGTCACTTCGCAACCGGAGGCGACCGGTTTGCCCGCCGCCGTGCTCAACCCTGCCGAACGTGCCGCACACAGCAACCCAGCGGCGACGGTGGTTTTGCCGACGTCGGTGTCCGTACCGGTGATGAAATAGGCTGCGCTCATAAGGGTTTCTCCAACACGGCGTAAACCACTTGATAGGTCGCCGGCAGTCCCTGTGCCTGACGGAATTGCTCATAAGCCTCGACCAGACCAAGAATCCGCGCCCGCCCGGTCAACCCGTCCGGCCGGCCAGGATTAAGGTTGTGCGCACCCAACGCCTTCAATTCATGGGTCAGGCTGCGCACATCCGGGTAGTGCAGTACATGCGCCTGCTGCTCCAGACTTACGGCGCGCAAACCACTGGCCGCACACAACTGTTCATATCGAGCGAACTCGCGGAAGCGGTTGACGTGCACCAGGCCATCGACCTGGCGCCAGCTATCGCGCAATTCGAACAACGTCCCGACACAAAGACTAGCAAACGCGAAAACACCACCCGGTTTCAGCACGCGAAAGGCTTCACTGAGCACCGCATCAAAATTCGCACACCACTGCACCGCGAGGCTGGAGAAGATCAGGTCACAGGTCGAATCCTGCAACGGAAGCCACTCCGCATCGCCAGCGATGAAATGTTCAGCGCCGCCCAATGGACGGGCGTGATCGAGCATGCCCTCGGCGATGTCCAGCGCCAGCCCATGACTTGCGACAAAACGCTCGGCCAAGGCGCGAGTGAAGTAGCCGGTGCCACACCCCATATCCAACCAGCGCGCCGGCCAGAAATCCGCAGGTAAACGCTGCAGCAACTGTTTACCGACATCACGTTGCAACTCGGCGACACTGTCGTAACTGGCCGCCGCACGGGAGAAAGAGGCCGCAACCTGGCGCTTGTCAGGCAAGCCGCCAGGCAGCGCAACAAGAGACAAATCAGTCATCACCGCACTCATGTAAAAAAGCCTGGATCGCGCCCGCTACTCCGTGTGGGTCTTCCAGAAGAAACGCATGGCTGGCCTGTTCGATCAGACCAATTTCTATATCCGGCAACAGGGTGAACAAGTCGCCCGCTGCCTCGGCTGGCACCAACCCGTCCTGCCCGGCGAACAGATGCAACTGCGGGCCTCGAAACGCCTGCAAGGCTTCACGAGTGTCCAGTTGAGCGAGCAATTCCAGCCCGGCCATCAATGTTGCCGGTGCTGTATTCGGCGCACCGCCAAGCATCAGCCGCGACAAGCCCCGCGGGTCTTGCGCGCCTTGAGCACACAGCAGCGAGAAACGCTTGAGGGTCAGCCGTGGGTCGGCATGGCAACCGGCGAGAAATGCATCGAAGGTTTCGCCGGGCATCGCGCTCGGCCATTGTTCGTGGGCGACAAAAGCAGGGTTGCTCGCCAGCGTCAGCAAACCGCAGCAGTGTTCGCCGCGGTGCGCTGCCAGTTCGGACGCAAGCATGCCACCCAGTGACCAGCCACCGAGCCAGACATCTTGAGGAATGCGTTCATCGAGTTCGTCGAGCCAGTCTTGCAGATCACTGGAGTCGAGTTCCGGCAACGGTTCGATTTCGACCTGCAGATGTTCGTCGAGCCCGCGCAAAGCCGCGGCCAAAGGCTCCATCGGTGAAACACCGAGGCCCCAGCCGGGCAGCAGAATCAGGCGATTACGCATGGCTTGGCTCCGACGACAGTTGGGCAAAGCAATCGGCCAATCCCTCTAACAATAGCTGCACCTGCGCCTCGCTGTGGGCGGCGGTCAGGGTCACACGCAGTCGTGCGCTACCGACGGGCACGGTCGGAGGACGAATCGCGGTGACCATCAAACCGCGCTCGCGCAACATCTGCGATAGACGCACCGCACGACCGGCGTCGCCGATCATGATCGGCTGGATCGGCGTAAAGCTGTCCATCAACTCCAGACCGATCTGTTCAGCGCCGTGGCGGAACTGGCGGATCAGCGTCTGCAAATGCTCGCGACGCCAGTGTTCGCTACGCAGCAACTCCAGACTTTTCAAGGTTGCGCAGGCCAGCGCCGGCGGTTGACTGGTGGTGTAGATGTACGGACGGGCGAACTGGATCAGGCTTTCGATCAACGCTTCACTGCCGGCGACAAATGCGCCTGCCGTGCCGAAGGCCTTGCCGAGGGTGCCGACCAATACCGGCACATCGTCCAGGCCCAAACCGAAATGCTCGACGATCCCGCCGCCGTTGGCGCCCAACGGGCCGAAGCCATGCGCATCGTCAACCATCAGCCATGCCCCTTTGGCCTTGGCCTCACGGGCCAGCGCTGGCAAGTCGGCAAGATCGCCATCCATGCTGAACACGCCGTCGGTGACCACCAATGTATTGCCGGTGGCTTTCTCCAGACGCTTGGCCAGACTGCCGGCGTCGTTGTGCAAATAACGATTGAACCGCGCACCGGACAACAGCCCCGCGTCCAACAGAGAAGCATGATTGAGTCGGTCTTCCAGCACCGTATCACCCTGCCCGACCAGCGCCGTGACCGCGCCAAGGTTGGCCATGTAGCCCGTGGTAAACAGCAGCGCACGTGGGCGCCCGGTGAGATCGGCCAAGGCCTCTTCGAGTGCGTGATGTGGGCCGCTATGGCCGATCACCAGATGCGAGGCGCCCCCACCAACGCCCCAGCGCTGAGCACCAGCGCGCCAGGCTTCGATCACTTGCGGGTGATTGGCCAGGCCCAGGTAGTCGTTGTTGCAGAACGCCAGCAATGGCTGGCCGTCGACCACCACCTCGGGCCCTTGCGGGGATTCGAGCAGCGGGCGCTGGCGATAGAGATTTTCGGCACGGCGGGCAGCAAGGCGTGCGGCGAGATCGAAAGACATGCAGGCCTCGAGTGTCAGCACAAGTTTTCTAATGTGAGAGCGGGCTTGCTCGCGAAAGCGTCGTATCAGCCAACAACGCCTTTACTGACACACCGATTTCGCGAGCAAGCCCGCTCTCACAGGGGTTTTGCATTCCTTCAAAGGAAACGGGGCAGGCTTCAAACCGCCGCGTTATAAAACTGCTCGCTGCTCTTCTGCTCGACCAACGCCTGCTCGATGGCAGCCTGATGCACTTCATCCGAATGCTCTTCGCGGGCTTCCGGCTGAATGCCAAGACGTGCGAACAACTGCATGTCCTTGTCAGCCTGCGGGTTGGCGGTGGTCAGCAATTTGTCGCCGTAGAAAATCGAGTTGGCGCCCGCAAGGAATGCCAGGGCCTGCATTTGCTCGTTCATCGCTTCGCGGCCGGCGGACAGGCGCACGTGGGATTGCGGCATGAGGATGCGTGCTACGGCGAGCATGCGGATGAAGTCGAACGGGTCGATGTCTTCGGCGTTTTCCAGCGGCGTGCCGGCGACTTTAACCAGCATGTTGATCGGCACCGATTCCGGATGCTCCGGCAGGTTGGCCAGTTGAATCAGCAGATTGGCGCGATCGTCGAGCGACTCGCCCATGCCGAGAATGCCGCCGGAGCAGATCTTCATCCCCGATTCACGCACATAGGCCAGGGTTTGCAGGCGCTCGCTGTAAGTGCGGGTGGTGATGATGCTGCCGTAGAACTCAGGCGACGTGTCGAGGTTGTGGTTGTAGTAATCGAGGCCAGCCTTGGCCAGCGCTTCAGTCTGGTCCTGATCGAGACGACCGAGGGTCATGCAGGTTTCCAGGCCCATGGCTTTCACGCCTTCGACCATTTGCAGCACGTAAGGCATGTCTTTGGCCGATGGGTGTTTCCACGCCGCGCCCATGCAGAAGCGGGTCGAACCGATGGCTTTGGCGCGTGCCGCCTCTTCGAGGACCTTCTGCACTTCCATCAGTTTTTCTTTTTCAAGGCCGGTGTTGTAGTGACCAGACTGCGGACAGTACTTGCAGTCTTCCGGGCAGGCACCCGTCTTGATCGACAGCAGGGTCGAGACCTGAACACGGTTAGCGTTGAAATGGGCGCGGTGCACCGTCTGTGCCTGAAACAGCAGGTCGTTGAATGGCTGTACGAAGAGTGCTTTGACTTCGGCTAGTGACCAGTCGTGACGCAGGGTGGCAGTGGTGCTCGCGCTCATGGGTATTTCCTTGGTTATGCTTGGCTAGCGACTGGGAAAACGGAATACCCACAGGCGCTACACGGATGTTCGGCATATTTAAGGAAGAGTCATGCGCTGTCAACCACGATACGAAGGACAAGTTTACATCTGTTTAAAAAACGTACAGACCTGTTTGCTGTGCGATGAGCCGGCAGAAGCAGAAACGCCAATGTGCATGGCCTGCGAAGCCGAATTGCCTTGGCTTATGGGCCAATGTCGGACCTGCGCTTTGCCGCTGCTCGAAGCAGGCCTGACTTGCGCAGACTGCCTGCTAGAGCCGCCAGCGTTCGAACAGGTCGCTGTGCCGTGGCTTTATGGCTTTCCCGTGGACAGTCTGATTACGCGTTTTAAACACAACGCAAAATGGCCGTTTGGTCACCTGCTCGCCGACGTTCTCGGGCAATACCTGCAATATCGATTCGATGAGGGTCTGCCTCGACCCGACGCGTTGTTACCGGTGCCACTCGCCAGCAAACGTCTGCGTCAACGCGGCTTCAACCAAGCGGCGATGCTGGCGCGGTGGTTGAGCCAGCAACTGGATCTGCCTTGCGATGAACATGTGCTGCGCAGGATTCAAGACACCAGCGCGCAACAGGATCTGGATGCCAAGGCGCGCAAACGCAATTTGCGCAATGCTTTTGCGCTGGTGCCGGAGGCGGATGTACACGGCCGGCATCTGGCATTGATCGATGACGTGCTGACCACCGGCGCCACGGCTCAGGCGCTCGCTCGATTGTTAATGAGCGCAGGCGCGGCAAGGGTTGATGTGTATTGTCTGGCGCGCACCCCGAAGCCCGGATCCTGATCGCACAACGGTTCCCGCAGGGTCATGAGTCGGGCTTGACTCACGCGCTGCCAGCGGCCAACTTCACCTCCCACGCCCCAGCCAAAAAGCGTCCATCCATGTCCATGCCCTCCCTGTTGTCCCAGCACATCGTCCGACGGCCGCAGCGCATTGCCCTGCTGCAACACATCGCCGAACAGGGCTCGATCACCCGTGCCGCGAAAAGTGCAGGCCTGAGTTACAAAGCGGCCTGGGACGCCATTGACGAGCTGAACAACCTGGCGCAAAAACCGTTGGTCGAGCGTGCGGTGGGCGGCAAGGGCGGCGGCGGGGCCAAACTGTCCAGCGAAGGTGAACGGGTGCTGCGTCTTTATCAAAAGCTGCAGGCCTTGCAGGCCCAGGTGTTGGAAGCGGCGGAAGATGCCAGCGACCTCGATCTGCTCGGTCGACTGATGCTGCGCACCAGCGCGCGCAACCAGTTGCACGGCAAAGTCGTGGCGATCACAGGTCAGGGACGCAATGACCTGATCCGCTTGGCGTTGGCCGAAGGTCTGTGCCTCGACGCGCAGATCACTCACGACAGCACCGTGCACCTGGAACTGCAACCGGGCACTGAAGTGGTGGCGCTGATCAAGGCAGGCTGGCTCGAATTGCTGAGCATCGAGCAGCCCGCAACATCTGGTCACAATCTTCTGCACGGCACGATTGAAGCCATCCTCGACGCCGATGACGGCCCCAGCGAAGTGCGCATCGCCCTGCCCAACGGCCAGACGCTCTGCGCCCTGGCTGAGCCGCTGCAACTTCGCACACGCGGACTGAACGTTGAGCAGCCGGTGCACGTGCAGTTCTCGCCGTCCAACGTGCTGATCGGCACGCCGCTGTAGCGCTCGGTCTGCAACAAAAGCTTCATCGCTCCCCATTAAGGTAGCTGCCAAAACCAAGCAGGGAGCCTGATGTGAGCCTATTAGAAGAAAACCAATCCACTGACCTGGAAAAAATGGTCGGCCTCAGCCGTCGCGGCTTCATCGGCGCCGGCGCGCTGTGCGGCGCGGCCATGTTCCTCGGTGGCAGCCTGTTGAGCCGCAGCGCACTGGCCACTGGCGTCAGTGCCGGCAACAGCCGCTTGCTTGGCTTTGAAAGCATTCGCGCCGCGACCACCGACGTCATCACCCTGCCCAAAGGCTACACGTCCTCGGTACTGATCAGTTGGGGCCAGCCGCTGCACAAGAACGGCCCGGCTTTCGATCCGAGTGGCAACGGCACCGCCGCCGCGCAGGAAGTGCAGTTCGGTGACAACAACGACGGCATGAGCCTGTTTGAATTCCCGCATGACAGAAACCGCGCGTTGATGGCAATCAACAACGAATACACCAACTATCGCTACCTCTACCCGCACGGCGGCATGCCGCAATCGGCCGAAGACGTGCGCAAGGCCCTGGCCTGCGAAGGCGTGTCGGTGATTGAAGTGCAACGCAAGAACGGCCAGTGGCAATTCGTTCAGGGCTCGCGCTACAACCGCCGCATCCACGGCAACTCGCCGCTGCGCATCAGCGGCCCGGCCGCTGGTCATGACTTGCTGAAAACCAGTGCGGACAAGCACGGCAAAAAAGTCCTCGGCACCTTCCAGAACTGCGCCAACGGTAAAACGCCGTGGGGCACGTATCTGACCTGCGAAGAAAACTTCACCGACTGCTTCGGCAGCAGCAACGCCCAGCAGCAGTTCGACCCGGCGCAAAAACGCTACGGTGTCTCGGCGGCCAGCCGCGAGATCAACTGGCACCCGTTTGACCCGCGTTTCGACATGGCCAAGAACCCCAACGAACTCAACCGTCATGGCTGGGTGGTCGAGATCGACCCGTTCGATCCGCAATCGACCCCGGTCAAACGCACCGCGCTGGGCCGCTTCAAACATGAAAACGCGGCCCTGGCCGAAACCGACGACGGCCGCGCCGTGGTGTACATGGGCGATGACGAGCGTGGCGAGTTCATCTACAAATTCGTCAGCCGCGACCGCATCAACCACCGCAACGCCAAGGCCAACCGCAACATCCTCGATCACGGCACCCTGTACGTGGCGAAGTTCGATGCCGGTGACGGCAACCCGGACCATCCGAAAGGTCAGGGCCAGTGGATCGAGTTGACCCACGGCAAGAACGGCATCGACGCCAGCAGCGGTTTCGCCGATCAGGCCGAAGTGTTGATCCATGCGCGCCTCGCGGCCAGCGTGGTCGGGGCGACACGCATGGACCGCCCGGAGTGGATCGTGGTCAGCCCGAAGGACGGCCAGGTTTATTGCACCCTGACCAACAACGCCAAACGCGGCGAGGACGGGCAACCGGTGGGCGGGCCAAACCCGCGTGAGAAAAACGTCTACGGGCAGATCCTGCGCTGGCGCACCGACCGCGACGATCATGCGTCGAAGACGTTTGCCTGGGACTTGTTCGTGGTCGCCGGCAACCCGGGCGTGCACGCCGGCACGCCGAAGGCTGGCTCGTCGAATATCACTCCGCAGAACATGTTCAACAGCCCGGATGGCCTGGGTTTCGACAAGGCCGGGCGGTTGTGGATTCTGACCGACGGTGACGCCAGCAACGCCGGGGATTTTGCCGGGATGGGTAACAACCAGATGCTTTGCGCTGACCCTGCGACCGGGGAGATTCGCCGGTTCATGGTCGGGCCGATTGGTTGTGAAGTGACCGGGATCAGCTTCTCGCCGGATCAGAAAACCCTGTTTGTCGGGATTCAGCATCCCGGCGAAAACGGCGGTTCGACTTTCCCCGAGCATCTGCCGAACGGCAAACCGCGCTCTTCGGTGATGGCGATTACCCGTGAGGATGGCGCAATAGTCGGCGCCTGATAAACCGTCTTCGCGAGCAGGCTCGCCCCCACAGGGGATCGCATTCCAAATGTGCGAGCGAGCCTGCTCGCGAATAGGCCCGATCAGACACAACCACCTCCCCCGCCGCCATCTGCGTTACCATGCCGGGCCGGACGCGGCAGCCTGCTGCGCGCAGGAGTCAGCATGGCCCATCCGTTTGAAACCCTCACCCCCGACCTCGTCCTTGATGCCGTTGAAAGCATCGGTTTTTTGAGCGATGCACGCATTCTGGCGCTCAACAGCTACGAGAACCGCGTCTATCAGGTCGGCATCGAAGACGGCGAACCGCTGATCGCCAAGTTCTACCGACCGCAGCGCTGGACCAACGAAGCCATCCTCGAAGAACACAAGTTCACCTTCGAACTGGCCGACGTCGAGATCCCGGTGGTGGCGCCGCTGATCCACAACGGCGAAACCCTGCACGAACACGCCGGTTTCCGCTTCACCCTGTTCCCTCGCCGTGGTGGCCGTGCGCCGGAGCCGGGCAATCTCGATCAGCTCTATCGCCTGGGCCAGTTGCTCGGGCGTATTCACGCAGTCGGCGCGACCAAACCGTTCGAACACCGCGAAGCCCTCGGCGTACAGAACTTCGGTCATGCCTCGCTGACCACGTTGCTTGAAGGCAACTTCATCCCCAAGAGCCTGTTGCCGGCCTACGAATCGGTCGCCCGTGACCTGCTTAAACGCGTTGAAGACGTCTACGCCGCCACGCCGCACCAGAACATCCGCATGCACGGCGACTGCCACCCCGGCAACATGATGTGCCGCGACGAGATGTTCCACATCGTCGACCTCGACGATTGCCGCATGGGTCCGGCGGTGCAGGACATCTGGATGATGCTCGCCGGCGATCGCCAGGAGTGTATGGGGCAGTTGTCGGAATTGATGGACGGCTACAACGAATTCCACGACTTCGACCCTCGCGAACTGGCGCTGATCGAGCCGCTGCGCGCGCTGCGCCTGATGCATTACAGCGCCTGGCTGGCGCGACGCTGGGATGACCCGGCATTCCCGCACAGTTTTCCGTGGTTCGGCACGGAGCGCTATTGGGGCGATCAGGTGTTGGCGTTGCGTGAGCAGTTGTCGGCACTCAATGAAGAACCGCTGAAACTGTTCTGATTCACCACAACCCCTGTGGGAGGGGGCTTGCTCCCGAAGACGGTCTGACATTCAACATTAATGTTGGCTGACACAGCGCCTTCGGGAGCAAGCCCTCTCCCACATTTATCCAGTGTTCACAATTTTCCGACCTTCTCGCTAAGGCATTCACCGACAAACCTCCTTACAATCCCTGCTTTGTTAGCTGCCTAAGCAAGGATTCTGCATGCAAGCCGCCAACCCGCGTCGCGGGTACATTCTGGGCCTGAGTGCCTACATCATCTGGGGTCTGTTCCCGATCTACTTCAAAGCCATCGCCGAAGTCCCGGCGGTCGAGATCATCATCCATCGCGTGCTGTGGTCGGCGCTGTTCGGCGCGCTGTTGTTGATGGTGTGGAAACATCCGGGTTGGCTGCGCGAACTGCTCGATAATCCCAAGCGGCTGGCGATCCTGGCCTTGAGCGGCACGCTGATCGCCGCCAACTGGCTGACCTATGTGTGGTCGGTGAACAACGGGCGCATGCTCGAAGCGAGTCTGGGTTATTACATCAACCCGCTGGTAAACGTGCTGCTGGGGATGCTGATTCTCGGCGAACGCCTGCGCCGTATGCAGTGGGTCGCGGTGGGTCTGGCGGCGGTCGGTGTGGTGCAGCAGGTGTGGCAGGTCGGCAGTCTGCCGTGGGTGTCGCTGGTGCTGGCCCTGACCTTCGGTTTCTACGGGCTGATCCGCAAGCAGGCGCCGGTCAAGGCGTTGCCGGGGCTGGTGGTGGAAACCTGGATGCTGGTGCCGATTGCCGTCGCATGGCTGCTGTTCAACCCGACCGCGACCAGCGCTCAACCCGAGTTCTGGACGACGTCCGAAGCCTGGTGGCTGGTGGCGGCCGGCCCGGTGACGTTGATTCCGTTGGTGTGCTTCAACGCCGCCACCCGGCACTTGCCCTACACCACCATCGGCTTCCTGCAATACCTGGCGCCCACCCTGGTGTTGTTGCAAGCGGTGTTGCTGTTCGGTGAGCACTTGTCGTCCAGCACCCTGGTGGCGTTTATCTTCATTTGGGCCGGTCTGGCCGTTTACAGCGTCGATGCGTGGATAAGTCTGCGCCGACGCAACTGATCAAAAAACGCACAACACTTCGCAGGCCACGGTTCTCGTGGCCTGTATCGTTCCTTCCCAAGGTTATCCACAGCGTGATCCCCGCCGTTTGTGCGCAACTCACTGAATACTGGCGATTTTTTGATCAGCAGCCGCAAAGCCACGGCGGGCGTGGCGTAGCGGGCAGTCTCTACAGGTTATCCACAGGCAGGTGCACGTTTAAACTGGATAACCCGTGCAGCGGCTAAACCTCTGTGCGTAACACCAGTTCCACCATCAAATCATCAGCCAGGGTTTCCAGGCGCGATTGCAGCACATCCAGCGACAGCGTCAGCGGCACCGCGAGAATCGCTTCGGCATGGAACAACGGCTCGCTGCTCATCGGTGCCGGCCGCACTTCGGTCACCAGACGTTCGAGGTTCACACCCTGCTCGCTCAGCAAGCGGGTGATGTCGCGCACAATCCCCGGGCGATCATTGCCCACCAGTTCCATGGCGATCGGTTTCCAGGTGCAGGATTGCTCGATACCACTTTCGGCAATCAACACGCGAATGCCATGCGCCGACAGTGCTTGTAGGGCATCGACTAATTCGTCGTAAGCCTCTGCCGGCACGCCGACCCGCAGAATCCCGGCAAATTGCCCGGCCATCCGCGACATGCGACTTTCCAGCCAGTTACCCCCATGCTCGGCGATGCATTGGGCGATGCGCTCTACCTGCCCGGGCTTGTCCGGGGCGAAAACAGTGAGTACGAGATGGTCCATGGCGCAGCCCTCTTGTCATGACTTTTGTTATAGAAGGGCAAGTATAGGCAAGGGATGAACACTCGCCTCAGACGCTAGAGACCACAAATCGTGTACAAGTTTTTATATTTAGCTGGAACAATCCATTGGTTTTTTGAGAACATCCCGTTCCGCGCTGTGACCGCAATGCGTCATGGAGTCGCAGAACGACGTTATTAGTCTCATTTTCACAAGCGCAACGCATCATGTAGTATGCCCCGGCGCGCACTACATAACGCTGGATCGATGTCTGCCCAAGGCACGTTCGCAACCCTGAAAGCCCCGTCATCAAGGCCCCAAGCCGTTGATTGGTCCCAGCCCAGCCGCCAGCAATGGCATGTACTGGTCGGAAGGTTTGTGGTTTAAATGGCCAGAGGCTTCATTGTTAAATTGAAGAGCTGAAAAGCGAAATAGCTGAGCAGAGTGAGGCAAGCAATGACTGAACACGTTCAAGTCGGTGGCCTGCAGGTCGCCAAAGTCCAGTTCGACTTCGAGAACAACGAAGCCATTCCCGGTACCGGCCTCACCGCCGACAAATTCTGGGAAGGTGCCGACAAGGTCATTCACGACCTGGCACCGAAGAACAAAGCCCTACTCGCCAAACGCGATGACTTCCAGGCTCGCATTGATGCCTGGCACCAGGAACGCGCCGGTCAGGCGCACGACGCCGTAGCCTACAAAGCGTTCCTGCAGGAAATCGGTTATCTGCTGCCAGAAGCGGCTGATTTCCAGGCAACGACGCAAAACGTCGATGATGAAATCGCCCGTACTGCCGGCCCGCAACTCGTGGTGCCGGTGATGAACGCCCGCTTCGCTCTCAATGCCTCGAACGCCCGCTGGGGTTCGCTGTATGACGCCCTTTACGGCACCGACGCGATCAGCGAAGACGGTGGCGCGCAAAAAGGCAAAGGCTACAACAAGGTGCGGGGCGACAAAGTCATCGCCTTCGCCCGTGCATTCCTCGACGAAGCCGCGCCACTGGCCGCAGGCTCTCATGTCGATTCGACCGGTTACAAAATCGCTGACGGCAAACTGCTGGTCACCCTCAAGGCCGGCAGCAACAGCGGTCTGCGTGACGATGCTCAACTGATCGGTTTCCAGGGCGACGCCAACGCGCCAATCGCGATCCTGCTGAAACACAACGGTCTGCATTTCGAAATCCAGATCGACGCCAGCACCCCGGTCGGCCAGACCGATGCCGCCGGCGTCAAAGACGTCCTGATGGAAGCGGCGCTGACCACCATCATGGACTGCGAAGACTCCGTAGCGGCCGTCGATGCCGACGACAAAGTGGTGATCTACCGCAACTGGCTCGGCCTGATGAAGGGCGATCTGTCGGAAGAAGTCGCCAAGGGCGGCCAGAGCTTCACCCGCACCATGAACCCGGATCGCAGCTACACCACGCCCAATGGCGGCGAAGTGACTCTGCATGGCCGTTCGCTGTTGTTCGTGCGCAACGTCGGCCACCTGATGACCATTGACGCGATCCTCGACAAAGACGGCAACGAAGTGCCGGAAGGCATTCTCGACGGTCTGCTGACGTGCCTGGCGGCCATGCACAACCTTAACGGCAACACGTCGCGCAAGAACACCCGCACAGGTTCCGTCTACATCGTTAAACCAAAAATGCACGGCCCGGAAGAAGCGGCGTTCACCAACGAACTGTTCGGCCGCATCGAAGACGTGCTGGGTCTCAAACGCAACACGCTGAAAGTCGGGATCATGGACGAGGAGCGCCGCACCACGGTCAACCTCAAGGCTTGCATCAAGGCTGCCAGCGAGCGCGTGGTGTTCATCAACACCGGTTTCCTCGACCGCACGGGCGATGAAATCCATACCTCCATGGAAGCCGGCCCGATGGTGCGCAAGGCCGACATGAAGGCTGAGAAGTGGATCGGCGCCTACGAGAATTGGAACGTTGATATCGGTCTGAGCACCGGCCTGCAAGGTCGCGCACAAATCGGTAAAGGCATGTGGGCCATGCCGGACCTGATGGCGGCGATGCTTGAGCAGAAAATCGCCCATCCACTGGCCGGTGCCAACACCGCATGGGTCCCCTCGCCGACCGCCGCTGCGCTGCACGCGCTGCACTACCACAAGGTCGACGTGTTCGCCCGTCAGGCCGAACTGGCCAAACGTGCTCGCGCTTGCGTGGACGACATCCTGACCATTCCGCTGGCGGTCAATCCGAACTGGACGCCGGAGCAGATCAAGAACGAACTGGACAACAACGCCCAGGGCATTCTCGGCTACGTGGTGCGCTGGATCGATCAGGGTGTCGGTTGCTCGAAAGTGCCGGACATCAATGACGTCGGCCTGATGGAAGACCGTGCCACGCTGCGTATCTCCAGCCAGCACATCGCCAACTGGCTGCGCCACGGTATCGTCACCGAAGCGCAAGTGATGGAAAGCCTCAAGCGCATGGCGCCGGTGGTGGATCGTCAGAACGCCAACGACCCGCTGTACCGCCCGCTGGCACCGAACTTCGACAGCAACATCGCCTTCCAGGCGGCGGTCGAACTGGTGATCGAAGGCACCAAACAGCCGAACGGTTATACCGAACCCGTGCTGCACCGTCGTCGTCGTGAGTTCAAGAAGGCCAATGGTCTGTAACCTGCGCTGAATGCCGGACATGAAAAAGCCCTGATCGGAAGATCAGGGCTTTTTTATTGGCAGCTCCGGGCGGTGTTTCGATGAAGGCGTCTTTTCTGTCGAAATCAATGCTGAATGTCAGTCCGCATTCGCGAGCAAGCCCGCTCCCACAGGAGTTTCTCGGTGTTGCTTGAAAGTCAGGGCTCGATACCCAATTCGTGTTTGACCAGACAGAGCAACTTGCTCGTATCAATGGGTTTGAGCAGAAAGTCCACCACGCTCAAATGCATCGCCGCAATGGCGTCCTTCACATCGGCATCGCCAGACACAATGATGATCGGCATCGCTGCCCTTTCCGACTCACGCACCTGGCGAATCAAGTCCAACCCACCGACATTGCCCATGCGCAAATCGGTGATCACCAGACCAATCGATGGTTTCTCCGCCAGCATCTTCAGCGCGGCCTCGCCACTGGCCGCGGTCAGGCAACGAATGCCGTCCAACGCCAGAATCTCCGACAGCAACTCCCGAGCGTCCTTGTCGTCATCGACGATCAATACACGCTGCGCAGGAGGATCTGGTTCGAGCATTACAGCGCTGAGCGCTTCACGCTCGGCGTCGCTCAAAATATCGTGGTCGGGCATGGCGTTCTCTACGTTCTCAAATCATCACCTGGCTCAGTCGTCAGACAACGCCAGGCAGAGCTTCAATGTGCACTTCGTCGGATTTTTTTCCAAGAGGTCGGACAGAAGAATTCCCGACTGATTTTGTAGGGCACTTCCCAAATGTGCCCAACGGCATGACGAACCTAGACTTACGTCCAATGGGCACCCTGCACGAGGGGGCCGACCATGGGGGCAACGATCCGACAACAACAATTCGAAAAAGACTGCGGTAATGGTTATGAGTAAAGCGGACGCCTTCACCCAGGCAGGGAAAACCGCCGTGTTGCAGAACATTCAGGGCACCCTGCAGTTTCTCCAGCGCTTCCCGCCCTTCAATCAAATGGAACACGCCCACCTGGCTTATCTGGTGGAGCAATGTCAGCTGCGTTTCTACGGGCAGGGCGAGAGCATCATCAAACCCGCCGATGGCCCGGTCGAGCACTTCTATATCGTCAAGCAGGGCCGCGTCGTCGGCGAACGCCCGCACACGGCCAAGGGAGGCACCGAGACCACCTTTGAAATCACCACCGGCGAGTGCTTTCCCTTGGCCGCGTTGCTGGGTGAGCGAGCGACACGCACCGCGCACTTGGCCGGCGAGGACACCTTCTGCCTGCAATTGAACAAACTGGCGTTCATCAAACTGTTCGCCCTCTCCAATACCTTCCGCGACTTCGCCTTGCGTGGGGTCAGCAGCCTGCTCGATCAGGTCAATCAGCAAGTCCAGCAGAAAGCCGTGGAAACCCTCGGCACGCAATACTCGCTCAACACCCGTCTCGGTGAGCTGGCCATGCGTCACCCGGTGACGTGCAGCCCCGACATGCCGCTGCGGGCAGCGGTGAAGCTGATGCACGAGCAACAGGTCGGCAGCATCGTCGTGGTGGATGAGCACAAAGCGCCGCTGGGGATTTTCACCCTGCGCGACCTGCGTCATGTGGTGGCCGACGGTGTGGCCGATTTCGGCGAAGCCATCGAGCGCCACATGACCCAGGCGCCCTTCTATCTTTCGCCGAACCACAGCGCTTTCGATGCGGCCATTGCCATGACCGAACGGCACATCGCCCACGTCTGTCTGGTCAAGGATCAGCGCCTGTGCGGCGTGGTGTCCGAGCGCGATCTGTTTTCCTTGCAGCGGGTCGATCTGGTGCATCTGGCCCGCACGATCCGCAGCGCGCAACGGGTCGAACAATTGGTGATCCTGCGCGGCGAGATCGGCCAACTGGTCGAGCGCATGCTCGCCCACGGTGCCTCTTCAACCCAGATCACCCACATCATCACCCTGCTCAACGATCACACCGTGTGCCGCGTGATCGAACTGACCCTCGCCGAAAAAGGCGACCCGGGCGTGCCGTTCAGTTGGCTGTGTTTCGGCAGCGAAGGCCGGCGCGAGCAAACGCTGCACACCGATCAGGACAACGGCATTCTGTTCGACGCCCGCGATGCCGCGCATGCAGCAGAGATTCGCGCAAAGTTGCTGCCAATTGCCCAGCAGATCAATCAGAGCCTGGCGCAATGCGGCTTCATGCTGTGCAAGGGCAACATCATGGCCGGCAACCCTGAGCTGTGTTTGTCCCGGGCAGAATGGGCGCGACGGTTCGCGGCATTCATTCGCGAGGCGACGCCGGAGAATCTGCTCGGGTCGAGCATTTACTTCGATCTGCGCGTGGTCTGGGGCGATGAACAGGGTTGTGCACAACTGCGCCGGGGGATGCTCGATCAGGTCGGCGACAACCGTTTGTTCCAGCGCATGATGGCCGACAACGCCTTGCGCAATCGCCCGCCGGTCGGGCGTTTCCGCGAGTTTGTGCTGGCGCGCAAGAACGGCGAGAAAGCCACCCTGGATCTGAAGGTCCAGGGCCTGACGCCGTTCGTGGACGGCGCACGATTGCTCGCGCTGGCCAACGGCATCGACGCCAACAACACCCTCGAACGCTTCCGCCAACTGGTGGATAAAGAAGTCATCGAACCGCTCGACGGCGCCGCGTATGAAGAGGCTTATCACTTCATTCAGCAAACGCGCATGCAGCAGCATCAGATCCAGACGCGCGAGAATCTGCCGTACTCCAACCGTGTCGACCCCGACAGCCTCAATCATCTGGATCGGCGCATCCTGCGCGAATCCCTGCGCCAGGCTCAACGCCTGCAAAGCAGCCTGACCCTGCGGTATCAGCTATGAGCCTGTTCTCGTGGCTGCGGCCGGCCAGTGCGGCGCTGCCAGCGGATCTGCAGCAACGCCTGGCGCAGCTGCCGGCGATCAGCGAGCTGAGTGAATGCAGCCTGCGCGAGCAACGCTGGGTCGTGCTGGACCTGGAAACCACCGGGCTGAACCTGAACAAGGATCGGGTGTTATCGATTGGCGCCGTGGTGATCGAGGACGGCGCGATCGATTTCAGCCAGCAGTTCGAACGCACGCTGCAATGTCGTGAACTGAAGCTCAGTCCCAGTGTGTTGATCCACGGTTTGGGGCCAAACGCGATTGCCGCCGGCAGCGATCCGGCCGAGGCGTTGCTGGCGTTCATGGAGTTTGCCGGTGACAGCCCCGTGCTGGCGTTCCATGCACCGTTCGATCAGCACATGCTTGGGCGGGCACTGAAGGAACATCTGCGGCACAAGTTGCAGCATGTGTTTCTGGATGTCGCCGAGATTGCGCCGATGGTGTGCCCGCAAGCGAACATTCGTGAGGCCGGG
Organism: Pseudomonas sp. NPDC087615; assembly: GCF_044743445.1. Taxonomy (NCBI): domain Bacteria; kingdom Pseudomonadati; phylum Pseudomonadota; class Gammaproteobacteria; order Pseudomonadales; family Pseudomonadaceae; genus Pseudomonas; species Pseudomonas sp. NPDC087615. Next base: position 58,100 of record NZ_JBIUWM010000004.1, read on the forward strand.
CTGGATGAGTGGATCGACTGGTTCAAGCTTGAGGTGTTCGAGCGGCATAACGCGAGTGCCGATGCGCTGGCGACGGCAGAGCTGGCGTTGATTCTCTTCAGCCGAGCACGGGGGCAGCAGATTGATAGCCCGTTGAATCTTCAACAGCGGTTGAGTCAGTGGAAGCGACGGCAGCAGGTGCCGTCCTTCTAGATCATCACCCATCACATCCCTCGCCAGCCACGCCGCATCTGAATAGGCTAACCTCCTGCTCTTCGCCGACCACCGAGGTTCACCCATGTCCACACCCAGCATGACCCTGTTCCACAACACGCTCTCCCCGTTCGTTCGCAAAGTGATGGTGATGCTGCACGAAACTGGCCAGCAGGATCGCGTCGCCTTGCAAGCTTGTGTCCTCAGCCCGGTCAGCCCTGATGCGGCGCTCAACGCCGACAATCCGTTGGGCAAGATCCCGGCCCTGCGCCTGGCCGACGGCAATGTCATCCATGACAGCCGCGTGATCCTCGACTACCTCGACCACCAACACGTCGGCAATCCGTTGATCCCCCGTGACGGCTCGGCCCGCTGGCGGCGTCTGACCCTGGCCTCGATGGCCGACGGGATCATGGATGCGTCGGTGATGGTGCGTTACGAGCAGGTGCTGCGTGCTCCGGAAAAACACTGGGACGAGTGGATAGAGGCCCAGCGCGACAAGATCCGTCGCACCCTGGCCCTGCTGGAAAGTGATGCGATTGCCGAGCTGACCAGCCATTTCGACATTGCCGCGATCAGCGTGGCCTGTGCCCTGGGTTACCTCGACCTGCGCTTCCCGGATATGGGCTGGCGCGAGGCCAATCCGCAATTGGCCAACTGGTTCGTTGAAGTGAGCCAGCGACCATCCATGATCGCGACCCTGCCCAAACCTTAAATCGGCGGCGCTTGTTCCGGCCTCTTCGCGAGCAAGCCCGCTCCCACACTGGATTTCGGTAGGCAAGTCCTGTGTGTGGCTTGCCAGCGATGGCACCACCGCGGTGCCGGCGGAAGCGACGCAAAGATCAGCGTCACCAACACCTCTGCCTCTCGCTGATCCTCACGCAACCCGCTCATTGCATCGCCCCCACGTCAAACTCCAGTGGCTTGGCTGGCTTCTGACCGATCCCGTACCAATCCAGTTTGCGCGTCAGCACCATGAACACGCCGAGCAAGCCGAACAGCAACAGCGAGCCCATCAGCAGCGCGTAATCCTCGGCGCTGAGCAACCCGTAAAGCAGGCCATACAACGCTGCCAATCCCGCCGAAAAACACAAACCGTGTCGCACGCTGTGCAAGACGTGGCAGACGTAAAACCCGATCAACAACACGCAGCCACTGGCCGACAGCAGATACGCCAGGGCAAAGCCGATGTGCTCCGATAACGACAGCAGCAACAGATAAAAAAACGCCAGCGCCACACCCACCAACGCGTATTGCACCGGGTGCACTGCCAGGCTCTTGAGCACTTCGAACAGAAAGAAACCGGCGAACGTCAGGACAATGAACAGCAGCGCATATTTGATCGCCCGGTCACTCTTCAAATACTGATCCACCGGATCGATGAAGCTCACACCAAAGCTGCGACCGTTGAATGCCTCGCAATCATTGCCGCCAACACAACGACTCATGGCGTCTTGCAGGTTGGTGGAGAAGAACGTGGTCTGCCAATCGGCATTGAAACCGGCATCGGTGATTTCACGCTTGGCCGGCAAGAAGTTGCCGACAAAACTTGGATGCGGCCAGTTAGCGCTGAGGTTGACGCGGGTGGTCTTGCCCACGGGCAGCACTTGCAGCGAACCGGTACCTTGCAGGCGCAGGTCAAAACCGAACGCCAACTCCGTGGTTTGGCTGGTATCAAGCGACGGCAACGTGACCCGCACACCTTCACCCAGCCACCCCACCTGAGTACCCGGCACGAAGTCCAGACGCAGACCGTCGAGTTCCAGTTGTAGCGCATTTTCGATGCCGCGAATGTCGCTGATGCCCACGGCGAGAAACGGCGCATCGAACTGGTAATCGCTGAAATCTTCCTGGATGCCCAATTGCGCCGGTAGCGAAAAACTGCCGGTGATGCGGTTATCAGCATGGAACAACCGCGCCTCGTAAATACCCCGGGCACGCAATTCGGTTTGCACCTGGCCATCGAGTTCGAAGCGCTCGGGCAAGAAGTACAAACGCCCACGCTCTTCGCTTGGTTCGTCGTAACGCTGCTCGGTCTTGTCGTTGATCTTCCAGTTGTGAATCACTTTGCGATACGGCACCACCATCACCGGCCCGCTCAATTGCTGGCTGTAACTGGAACTGCGGGCAATGTCTTCCAGCACCCCGTCGCGCAGTTGCTGGCGGTCATCGATGATGCCGTCAATCATCAGCAAAGGGATGAGCAACAGCAGGATCAACAGGGCAATCGCCCCGAGCTTTATGGTCAGATTCTTGTTCATGGGACTCTCCCTGTTTTGATCGGCAGAGTCTGGTTGGGGGGTGTGGGGGTTTTGTGGGGGGAATGTGGAGATTGTGTGGAGACTTCACCGGCCCCTTCGCGAGCTTGCTCGCGTCGGCAGCGACTCGGTCTTAAGGCAAGCGCAATGTCACTTCAACGCCATTTTCAACATTACGGATGGTCATCGACCCACCATGTAATTTGACGACCTCTTCGACAAAGTTCAGCCCAAGCCCGGTGCTCTTGCGCCCACTGTCAGGGCGAGGCAACGAGTAAAACCGCTCGGTCAAACGAGGCAAGGCGTAGTCGGGAATCTGCGCCGTTTCATTGAACAAGCGAAACTCAACCTGCTCGCCCACCCGCTCGGCGCTGAAGCGCAACAACCCCTGCAGTGGCGTGAAATCCAGCGCGTTCTCCAGCAGATTGCCCAGCGCCTGACGCAACAGAAAGGGCTCACCCATCAGCAGCAGATCCGCCGCCACAGCCTGCTCAATGCGCAACTGTTTACCCTCGATGCGCGCCGCCTGCCCTTGCAGCAACTCATCCACAAGCACCGCCAGAGGCACCGCAGTGCGCTCTTCCAGCCCCTGACGCTGTTCAACTTGCGCCAGATTGAGCAACCGCTCGATCAACTGCTGCATCCGCGCACTTTCGCTGTCGATGTTGCTGACAAAACGCATTCGCTGAACCGCGGGCATTTCACCTTGCAGCAACTCCGCCGCACCACGAATCGCCGCCAGGGGGCTTTTCAGTTCATGGGTCAGCGTGTGCACGTAACGCTCGACGTAGGCCTTGCCTTCCAGTTGCGTGCGCATCTGCTCCACCGCTGTCGCAAGCTGCTCCAACTCACCACCGCGATAGTGCGGCACTTCCATCCGCCGCCCTTCGCTGACGGCCTGGGCGTAACCGGTCAAACGATGCAGCGCACGGCTCAACCACCACGACAGCAAGGCGCCGAACAACAGACCGAGGCCGATGAGCCCGGCACCATAAAACAGCAGGCGCCGTTCGGTGCGATCAACATAAGGTTGCAATGAGCTGTTGGGCTTGGCGACGGTCACCACACCAATGATCTGACCCTTGTCGCGGATCGGCGCGCCGACGTGCATCACCGAGGACGCGGGGTCATCCGGATCGCTGCGGCTGGAGCGTGCGCCGTACTCGCCACGCAACGTCAGATAGACGTCGTTCCAGCGCGAATAGTCCTGACCGACCGCCACACCACTGGAATCGAGCACGACGATGCCCTTGGCGTCGGTGACGTAAATGCGATGGTTGACCTGGTTTTTCGGCAGCCCCCAGATCGTCGCTCGCGGTTGGCGTTCGCCGTAGGCGCGCAGCAACTCGGGCCAGCGGTTCTCGCTGAGGGTGCCGGCCTTGAAATCGTCGCGCAGGATTTCCGCCAGCAGGTTGGCGGTGTCGACCAGGGTTTCTTCGGTGGACTGACGCACGCCGGGACGGATCTCCTCCATCACCGTGTTGAGCACGAAATAGCCGGTCAGGCCGACAAACAGCACATACACCAGGAATATCCGCAGGCCCAACGACATCAGCTATGCCCCGGGCTGTAGCTGTAACCGAGGCCGCGATGCGTCTGGATCGGCTCGGCGTCGGCCCGCACCAGACGCAACTTGGCGCGCACGCTTTTGATGTGGCTGTCGATGCTGCGCTCGTAACCGGCGTCGGCCGCGACGCCCAGTGCATCGAGCAATTGCTCGCGGCTGAACACCCGCTCCGGTTGTTCAAGCAGGCATTGCAACAGACGGAATTCGTGACGGGTCAGGCTCAGCGCCTGGCCGCGATAGCTGATCTGCACACGCTCCGGATCGATGCGAAACAGCCCTGACGTGGCGTCGATGATGGGGCGCGGCGCCATGCGTTTAAGGATAGCCCGGACCCGCGCCGCCACTTCCCTTGGGCTGAAAGGCTTGACCACGTAGTCGTCGGCGCCGATCTCCAGGCCCACCACACGGTCGATTTCGGCATCGCGGGCGCTGAGGAACAGCACCGGCACTTCGCTGAAACGCCGCAACTGTTTGCAGGTCTCGAAACCGCTGATGTCCGGCAGACCGATATCGAGGATGAGCAGATCCGCCGGCGTCTGCCGTTGATGTTCCAGCGCCGCCGCGCCGAGGCTCACCCAAGTGGTGGTGAACCCCTCGCCCTGCAAGGCAAAAATCAGCGTGTCGGCAATCGCCGCTTCGTCTTCGACAATCAGGATATGAGGCATGGCGTCCGAGCCTGTGGGTTAGGTGCGCGAACGGTGCCCCAAGCCTGACGCTACGTCAATGAGACCACTTAGCAGTCCGGCTTGTCGGCAGTGAAGCGCCGCGCCGGGTTCACCGCCGCGCCGAACTCACGCAAGGCCTTGGCACCGATCAGCAGCGGATAGTTGAAATTGCTGCGGTCGGTCAGGTTGACCTCCACGGTGCGTTTGACGTCACCCAGGCACAGTTCCAGATCGACCACCGGGCGCTTGGCGACTTCAGTGGTGTCGCCCTCGTCCTCTTCATCCGAGCGGCTCTTGATCTTGCTGATCCGCGCGACTTTGTGTTCGTAGACCTTGTTGCTGGCGTCCTTGGTGGCGAGGCGGAAGCGCACCCAGTTCTCCCCGTCGCGGGTGAAGGTCTCGATGTCTTTGGCCGACAGCGAGGCGGTCAGCGCGCCGGTGTCCATTTTGGCCTTGAGCACCTCACCGCCGATTTCCGGCAGCGCAATGTATTCGTAGCGCCCGTACAGGGTCGGCTCGGCGGCCATCACCGGCAGGGCGACGAGGGCAAACAGTGCAAGGAGGGATTTCACGTAAGGGGCTTCCTTGAAAAATGAGGGCGGCAGACGCGAGATTTTAGACACTCATTGAAGAATTCGTTCGCCTTGACCGGCCTTCGCGAGCAAGCCCGCGCCCACAAGCGGAACGCATTTCAAAATGTGAGAGCGGGCTTGCTCGCGAAGAGGCCAGAACAGTCGATACACATTTAACCCGCACAATACCGGTACAAAAGTGAAACATTCGTCAGCGCAAATTTGGCCTGCCGCCCGAAGCTGCTTATCATGGCGCGCCCATCCAACGTCATAGAGTTGCTTATGCGCCGCCTGCTCACCGGCTGTTTCGTCACCCTGCTGCTGTTGCTCAACACCCTGATCCTGATCGGGCCGTTGATGGTCTTTGCCCTGCTCAAACTGGTGGCGCCCGGCCGCTGGCGCGATTACGCGTCGTGGGCGGTGATGTGGATCGCCGAGACCTGGGCCGAGATCGACAAGCTGATTTTCCGCCTGTGCATCCCCACCCAATGGGACATTCGCGGCGGCGACGATCTGCGCGGTGACACCTCTTATCTGGTGGTCAGCAACCATCAGTCGTGGGTGGATATTCCGGCGCTGATCCAGACGCTCAACCGGCGCACGCCGTTCTTCAAGTTTTTCCTCAAGAAAGAGCTGATCTGGGTGCCGTTCCTGGGGCTGGCGTGGTGGGCGCTGGATTACCCGTTCATGAAGCGCTACACCAAGGCGTTTCTGGCGAAACACCCGCAACTGGCGGGCAAGGATCTGGAAATCACCAGGCAGGCCTGCGAGCTGTTCAAGCGCCAACCGGTCACCGTGGTGAATTATCTGGAAGGCACTCGCTACACCTGCGCGAAAAGTGCGCAGCAGCAATCACCGTTCAAGCATTTGCTCAAGCCCAAGGCAGGCGGCGTGGCGTTTGTATTGGCGGCGTTGGGTGAGCAACTGGATGCGATTCTCGATGTGACGGTGGTTTATCCACAGCCAAACATCCCGGGCTTCTGGGACTTGATCAGCGGCAACGTGCCGAAGGTGATCATCGACATCAAGACCCGCGAACTCGACCCGGCGCTGTGGCAGGGCGATTACGAAAACGATCCGGTGTTTCGCCAGAAGGTCCAGAGCTGGGTCAACCAACTCTGGAACGAGAAGGATCAGCGCATTGGCGAACTGAAAAACGCGCGCCGCTGAATCAGCTACCGGTGCCCGCGCCCCAGATGCTGCCCAGGCTCTGCAGGAGCGGGCCACCGACACCTTGATCACCGAGGTATTTGAGGAGCACCGGGGCAAACTGGCCGATCATCCCGCTGTCCATGCCCAAGGCGCCGAAGGCGTTGTTCAGATCGCTGGTGTTCTTGACGTTGCCCAGTGCGTTTTCCAGACCGGCTGACTTGCCCGACGAGCCCAGCAACCCGCTCAACGCCGCCAGGTTGCCGCTACCGCCCGACAGCTTGTCGATGCCCGGCACTTCTTTGGCCAACTGCGAATAATCGGTGCTGCTCAATTGGTTCTTGGCCAAGCCAAGCATGGCGCTCGTGCCGCCGACGGCTTGCTGAGGGGTAACCCCCAGACCAGTGACGGCTTGCAGCAAACCGGCCGTTTCCGAGGTCGGCGCAGCGGCGGTGGCAGCATTGCCGCCCTGCATGCTCGAAGCGGCCTTGGTCACATCGTCCAGGCTGAAACCGGCAAACACCGGGCTGGCCGCAAGGGTCATCAGCGAAGCCATGGCAATACCGCGTGAAATCTTCATTCAGACATCCTCTTGCGCTGTGAAAACCGCCCGTCAATGAACGGTAAAACTGCCGATTTGACCGGGCATCCGCCGGCATGTTCCAAGCCAGCGCATCCATTTTCAGCATAGCCACGTATACAGATCGTGAAACCCCTGGAATGATCGCGATGAATGGCATAACCGCTGTCGCTGAACTAGCCTGTGAACAGCCCGATATTCACCCTCGTCGCCGAACCTTTGCCTGGAGAGACGTCATTTCCCTCGCCGACACCGATCAGTTGCGACACCTGTTGGCCCAGTGTTCACTGGGCGACCGTCGCGCCTTCGAAACCCTGTACCGCAGCGTCGGCCCGCGCCTGCACGGCGTGGCCCTGCGGTTTATGGGCCGCACCGATCTGGCGGAAGAGGTGCTGCAGGAAAGCTTCGTGCGCATCTGGAACAACGCCTCGCGCTACGAAGCGCACCTGTCGGCGCCGATGACCTGGATGATCAACATCACTCGCAACCAAGCCATCGACCAGTTGCGCAAACACCGCGACCGGCCGCTGAGCGATGTCGAACAGGACGCGCTGGCGGACGAAAGTCCTTCAGCACACGACCAATTGAGCAGCGCCCGCGAAGCTCACGCCTTGAACCGCTGCCTGGACAGCCTCGACGGCATGCAACGTCAGTCGATCAGCGTCGCCTATTTTCAGGGTTTGTCCTGCACGGAGCTGGCCGAACACCTGGCCACGCCGCTGGGCACGGTGAAATCGTGGATTCGCCGTGGCATGGAACGCCTGCGCCGGTGCCTTGAATCATGAACTACCAGACCCCAGCCCTGCGCCGCGCCCTCGCCGCCGATTACGCCATTGGTTTGATGGGCTCGGCGGCGCGGCGACGTTTTGAACAGTTGCTGCTCGATGACGCGGCACTGCGGGCTGAACTGGCGCAATGGCAGGAAAGCCTGGTTTCTTTGACCGAAGCGCTGCCGGAACATCCGGTGCCTGACCGCGTGTGGCACGGCATCACCGCGCGGATCGAGCCACAAGTGCTGCATGTACCCGAGAAGCGGCCGTTCTGGAACTGGCTGCGCGTCACTGCCGCAGCCAGTTCACTGGTCGTGTTGGTATTGCTCGGCTCCCTGTACAACCGCGACGACACCCGCTACACCGCGACCCTTCTGAGCGCCGACGCGCAACCGGCGTTGAAGGTCCAGGCGCATGCCGATTACCTGCAAGTCGAACCGCTGACATTGGCGGCAATTGATGCGGATCGCAGCCTGGAACTGTGGGCAATTGCGGCCGATGGCAAACCGATCTCGCTGGGGGTGATCCCGGCGGGAGGCAAAGGCAAGGTTGAGTTGAGCGAGGCGCAGAAGGTGTTGATCGGCAAGCCGATAGCGCTGGCGGTGAGTCTGGAGCCCAAGGGTGGTTCGCCGACCGGGCAGCCGACGGGGCCGGTGCTTTATCAGGGTGCTTTGGCAGCCCTCTAATTGCCAAGATCAAAAGATTTCAGCCTTCGGCAGCGCCTTGGATTGTGTAGGCGCTGGCGAAGGCTGCGATTTTTTAAGTCCTTTAGTTGCAAGCCATGCGAATCGATATTTCAAAATGAACTATAAACCTGTCAGATCTGACAGTAGAAAAATTCATGGGGTGCTTGAACAATTGGCACTCCACGAAATGTAACGGAGTACACAACATGTTGAAAAAACTTACCGCTGGCGCTTTGATTGCTTTGGCTCTCTCGACTACTGCCTATGCGAGTACCTGTCCGCCTGCCAGTTCTTTCACGAAGAAAAATGATGGCACATTTGAGGTGAGTGGACCGACCAAGAAGCTGACTGTCGACGTTGACCCTGCGAGCACCAGCGAGAGTGCTGTGCAAGCGCTCAAATTTACTGCGGCACGCATCAAGGATAAAGACAGCAATGACGCCAGAGTCGTCTGCCAGTTCGAAGACGGCAAAATGAAATCGGATATTGGGGCATCGCTCGTCTGGCCAACGGGAAAACCAACTGCCGGCGACGGTGGCAATTGGCAAGGCGATGATTGCGCCACCAAAGACGGTGACGTTAAAAAGTGCGAGTTCAAATAACGTACGCAAGGTTAAGCATCTACAACAAAAAAAGGCAGCCCATGGCTGCCCTTCCCAAGCTTGAGATCCGGATGGTTGGACACCGCCGCCGCGACGTACATCAACAACTGGTCGGTGCGCGAGCGACAGAGCAGGTCGTTGAGGCAGTGATCGGCCAAGGACACCATGATCACCACTTTTCGCCGGTAGTTCGGCGCGGTCATTTCAAAGTCCATGCCGAGCGCCTGCCCTGACTCGACGAGACCGGGTGCAGAAGGTCGTAGGTGACGGTAAGCCTTGAGCCCAAAGCAGGATTGTAGACCGGGCATCCGACTAGGCCGGTTCTCTATCAAGGGGCATTGGCCGCTACCTAAACTTTTTAGACCTTTGAATGACTCAATCTAATGTTTAACCGATTTATCAAATAGGAATCACGGGCATGTCAGTCAGAGAAACCGGTACGGTCAAATGGTTTAACGACGAAAAAGGCTTTGGTTTCATTACTCCAAGTGGCGGCGGCGATGAACTTTATGTCCATTTCTCGGCTATTGAGATGAAAGGAGATAAAACTCTCAAAGAAGGGCAAACGGTTTCATTCTTAGCCGTGACGGGACAAAGAGGAATGCAAGCAGCCGCAGTTCGCCTTGAATGATCCATGGTCATAAAAAACCAAACAGAAACGGCACCTTTATCGGTGCCGTTTTTTCATCTTGGTTAAGCGTTACGCCGCACTAAACAACTTGTGCGGATCAATCACAAACTTCTTCGGCACGCCGGCATCGAACTCGCCGTACCCTTCCGGCGCCTGATCAAGGCTGATGACTTGCACGCCGACCACTTCGGCAATGTTGATGCGGTCCCACATGATCGCCTGCATCAGTTGGCGGTTGTACTTCATCACCGGGGTCTGGCCGGTGTGGAAGCTGTGGGATTTGGCCCACCCCAGACCGAAGCGGATGCTCAGGCTGCCCATTTTCGCGGCAGCGTCCACGGCGCCCGGATCTTCGGTGACGTACAGACCGGGAATACCGATCTTGCCCGCTACGCGCACCACGCCCATCAGCGAGTTGAGTACGGTGGCCGGCGCTTCGGATTTCACGCCGTCATGGCCGTGGCCGCGTGCTTCAAAGCCGACGCAGTCCACCGCGCAATCGACTTCCGGTTCGCCCAGCAGTGCGGCGATCTGTTCGTGCAGCGGCGTGTCTTTGGACAGGTCGACGATTTCGAAACCCTGCGCCTTGGCGTGGGCCAGGCGGATGGTGTTGACGTCACCGACGATCACCACCGCAGCGCCCAGCAAACGTGCCGAAGCGGCAGCGGCCAGACCCACCGGGCCGGCGCCGGCAATGTAAACGGTGCTGCCCGGGCCAACGCCGGCAGTGACTGCGCCGTGATAACCGGTCGGCAGAATGTCGGAGAGGCAGGTCAGGTCACGGATTTTCTCCATGGCTTTGTCGCGATCCGGCAGTTTCAGCAGGTTGAAGTCGGCGTACGGCACCAGCACGTATTCGGCCTGGCCACCGGTCCAGTCGCCCATGTCGACATAGCCATAGGCGCCGCCGGCACGGGCCGGGTTGACGGTCAGGCAGACGCCCGTGTGTTGCTCTTTGCAGGAACGGCAGCGCCCGCAAGCCACGTTGAACGGTACGGAAACCAGATCACCGATTTTCAGGTTTTCGACGTCGGAGCCTTTTTCGATCACCTCACCGGTGATCTCGTGGCCCAGCACCAAACCGGTCTGCGCCGTGGTACGGCCGCGCACCATGTGCTGGTCGGAGCCGCAGATGTTGGTGGAAACCACTTTGAGAATGACCCCGTGCTCGATCTTGCGACCGCGCGGGTCCTGCATTTTCGGATAGTCGATTTTCTGTACTTCGACCTTGCCAGCGCCGAGATACACCACACCACGATTGCCAGACATGCTTTCACCTCGCTGTTGTTTTTATGGAACCGCGCTGCCCAGGCAGGCAGCGCGTTAAGTGCTCGGGTACAGATGCTGATTGTTGTGTTGCCTGTTATGGCCTCATCGCTGGCAAGCCAGCTCCCACAGGATTCGGGCTGGATTCAGATTTTGTATACGACACAAATCCCTGTGGGAGCTGGCTTGCCAGCGATGGCGATTTAGAGAACGACCGTGCGATTGGCGTTGAGAAACACCCTGCGCTCAATGTGATAACCAACGGCCCGGGCCAACGTCAGGCCCTCGATATCCCGCCCCTTGGCAATCAGATCTTCCGGGTAATGACTGTGATCCACCGCCTCGACGCCCTGGGCGATGATCGGCCCTTCATCCAGATCGTTATTGATGTAATGCGCCGTCGCCCCCACCAGTTTCACGCCTTTGTTATAGGCCTGGTGATACGGCTTGGCGCCCTTGAAGCCCGGCAGCAGCGAGTGATGAATGTTGATCGCCTTGCCATCAAGCTTGCGGCACAACTCCGGCGACAGTACCTGCATGTAGCGGGCGAGGATCACCAGCTCAGCGCCGGACTCTTCGATCACCTGCCACACCTGACGCTCCTGCGACGGCTTGTCGTTGGGGTCGAGGGGGAAATGGTAGTAGGGAATCTGGTGCCAGTCGGCCAACGGCTTGAGGTCCGGGTGATTGGACACCACCGCCGCCACGTCCATCGACAACTGGCCGATACGCTGGCGGTAGAGCAAGTCGTTAAGACAGTGATCGGCCTTGGAGACCATGATCACCACTTTTGGCCGGTAGTTCGGCGCGGTGAGCTCGAAGATCATGCCGAAGGCCTGACCACGCTCGCCGAGGCCGGCGCGAAAGGATTGTTCGTCGAAACCGTCAGGCTGGCGGAATTCCACGCGAATGAAAAAGCGGCCCGAGAGCCGGTCATCGAAGGAATGGTGCTCGGTGACGTAGCAACCCTGCTCGAACAGAAAACGCGTCACCGCGTCCACAGTGCCGAGAACGCTGGGGCAGTCGGCGGTCAGAATCCATGTGTCTGGGGCGCGGCTCATCGTTTTGTCTCCTAGGCTTGGACGCTGAGGCCGTACTCGGCCGATGCATCCTGCAACCACAACCACCAGTAATCCGAAAAGCTGCGGCGGATCAGCAGTTCCCAGGTGTCTTCAGCGGTATGACGGATCATCAACTGCGATTTGGCGAACACCGTGCCGACCGCTTTACCGACCGGGAAGTTATTCGGATGCACGTCGTAGCTGGTGGATTTCATCAGGACCTGACGCACATTCGGACCGCTCAGTTCGAGCACTTGCTGGCCGCCGCTGACGTTGACGATGGCGATGTGCAGATCGCCCAGCGCTTCACGCAGCTTTTGCTCGGCAGCGAACTCTTCACCGCTGGGCACGATCAGCAGCCATTCATCCGGGCCCATCCATTGCAGACTGGTTTCACCTTTGACGATGACGCTCAGGGCGCCGGGCAATTCGATGCCCAGGGCTTTGTGCACACCGGCGGCGAAAGCAGCATCGTGGCCATCGCCACGAAGGGTCAGGTGGCCGAGGAGTTTTTTCTCACGCACGATCACGCCGGCGTTCTTGCGGCCCTTGCCGACCAGGCTGGCGAGGTCGGCATGATGCAGCGACGACTCGGCACGGGCACCGGTGGTCGGGCGTTGTTGGTACACGTTGGCTGTGGTCATAAAGCACCTATATCAATTCTGTTGGTCCGGCCCTTGTGGTGGCTGGACTGCCGCCTTCGCGAGCAAGCCCGCTCCCACAGGGGACTGATGCCTGACACAAATTCCATTAACGATTCGATACCTGTGGGAGCGGGCTTGCTCGCGAATCGATCAGACGAATCACACCCACTGACACCCCACAGGATCCGAACCATCAAATATTCTGCCGATCACCCTTCGGATCGAAGAACACCGAAGACACAATCTCCGCCTCGATCACGCTGCCATCAGCCAGCGGTGCAAACACCCGCTCGCCCATGCGCTTCAGACCGCCCTTGACCACACCCATGGCAAACGAATAACCGAGGGAGTTGTGTGCATAACTGGAGGTCACGTGGCCGACCATGGTCATCGGGATCGCTTGTTTGGTGTTGAACACCAACTGCGCACCTTCCGGCAGCCACACATTCGGGTCGATCGGTTTCAGGCCCACCAACTGTTTGCGCTGATCACGCACGCAGTCTTCACGGTTCATGCCGCGCTGACCGATCCACGAGAACGGTTTGGTGCGACCGACGCACCAGCCCATGTTCAGGTCGTCCGGGGTCATCGAGCCGTCAGTGTCCTGGCCGACGATGATGAAACCTTTCTCGGCGCGCAGAACGTGCATGGTTTCAGTGCCGTACGGGGTCAGGTTGTACGGTTTGCCGGCCTCGACGATTTTCTCCAGCACGCCCATCGCATAGTCGGCCTGCACGTTGACTTCGTATGACAGCTCACCGGTGAACGAGATACGGAACACCCGCGCCGGCACACCACCGACCAGACCTTCTTTCCAGGTCATGAACGGAAACCCTTCGTTGCTCAGATCGATGTCGGTCACGGCACTGAGCAGCTTGCGGCTGTTCGGGCCGGACAGGGTCATGGTCGCCCAGTGGTCGGTGACGGAAGTGAAGTAGACCTTCATGTCCGGCCATTCGGTCTGGTGGTACAGCTCCAGCCATTGCAGCACGCGCGCGGCGCCGCCGGTGGTGGTGGTCATGACAAAGTGGTTGTCGGCCAGGCAAGCCGTCACCCCGTCGTCGAAGACCATGCCGTCTTCTTTGCACATCAAACCGTAACGGGCCTTGCCCACGTCGAGCTTGGTCCAGGCGTTGGTGTAGACGCGGTTGAGGAACTCGCGGGCATCCGGGCCTTGAATGTCGATTTTGCCCAGGGTCGAGGCGTCGAGCAGGCCGACGCTGTCGCGCACGGCTTTGCATTCGCGCTTCACCGCTGCATGCAGGTCTTCACCGTTTTTCGGGAAGTACCAAGGGCGCTTCCACTGACCGACGTCTTCGAACTCGGCGCCGCTCTTCACATGCCACGCATGCAGTGCGGTATAGCGAACTGGTTCAAAGATGTGCCCACAGTGACGACCGGCCACGGCGCCGAAGGTCACCGGCGTGTAGTTCGGGCGGAACATCGTGGTGCCCATCTGCGGGATGGTCACATTCAGCGAACGGGCGGCGATGGCCAGACCGTTGACGTTGCCGAGCTTGCCCTGATCGGTGCCGAAGCCCAGCGCGGTGTAGCGTTTGACGTGCTCGACCGACTCGAAACCTTCGCGGGTCGCCAGTTCGATGGCGGCGGCGGTGACGTCGTTTTGCAGGTCGACGAATTGCTTCGGCGCACGGGCCGTGCCCTTCTCATGCGGCACCTGGAACAGTGCCAGCGTCGGCTCTTCGAGACGGCTCAGGGCTTTGGGCAGCGTGCCTTCGACCGCCGCGAAACCGGCTTCACTGGCAGCGCGCACGCCACCTTCAAAACCATCGGCCAGCGAATCGCCGAGACCGTAAACGCCGTTGATGCCACCGACGCACACGCGTTTCTGCGGTGCTTCGCCCGGTATGAAACCGAGGATGTCTTCGCGCCAGGTCGGCTTGCCGCCCAGGTGCGAGGCCAAGTGAACCACCGGGCTGTAACCGCCGGAACTGGCGACCACATCGCAGTCGAGCCATTCGCCCGGGCTGGTCACGGCGTGCGCCTTGACATCAATCGCGGCGACGCGGGCAGCGGTCACGCGCTTGCTGCCACGGGCCTCGATCACGGCACTGCCGGTGAGGATGCGGATGCCTTTGGCGCGGGCTTCTTCCACCAGCGCACCGCGCGGATTGCTGCGGGCATCGGCGATAGCCACCACTTGCAGGCTGGCGTCGAGCCAATCCAGCGCCACGCGATAGGCGTGATCGTTGTTGGTCGACAGCACCAATTTCTTGCCCGGCGCCACGCCGTAACGGCGCACGTAAGTCGAGACCGCACCGGCGAGCATGTTGCCCGGCACGTCGTTGTTGCCGTAGACCAGCGGACGCTCGCAAGCGCCGGTCGCCAGCACCACACGCTTGGCACGAACGCGGTGGATGCGCTGACGCACCTGGCCGATTGGCGCGCGGTCACCGAGGTGATCGGTGAGGCGTTCGTGAATGGTCAGGAAGTTGTGGTCGTGGTAACCGTTGACCGTGGCGCGCGGCAACAGCAGCACGTCCGGGGTGTCCTTCAGTTCAGCGATGACGCTGGCAACCCAATCCATCGCCGGCTTGCCGTCCAGGCTTTCGCGGGAATCGAGCAGGCTGCCGCCGAACTCTTCCTGCTCGTCAGCCAGAATCACCCGAGCACCACTGCGCGCAGCCGCCAATGCAGCGGCCAGACCCGCAGGGCCAGCGCCGACGATCAGCACGTCGCAGTGCTGGTTCATGTAGTCGTAGGTGTCCGGATCGACTTCGGTCGGCGAACGGCCCAAACCGGCAGCCTTACGGATGTACTTCTCGTACGTCATCCAGAACGATTGCGGGTACATGAAGGTTTTGTAGTAGAAACCCGGTGGCATCAGCTTGCCGCCGACCTTGCCGAGAATCCCCATCATGTCGTTGTTGACGTTGGGCCAACCGTTGGTGCTGGTGGCGACCAGGCCCTGATACAGCGCCTGTTGTGTGGCGCGCACGTTGGGGATCTGCGTGGCTTCGGTCGCACCGATCTGCAGCACGGCGTTTGGCTCTTCGGCACCGGCAGCGAAAATGCCCCGTGGACGCGAATACTTGAAGCTGCGGCCAATGATGTCGACGCCATTGGCGATCAGCGCAGCGGCCAGCGAGTCACCCTCGAAGCCTTTATAGGTCTGACCGTTGAAGGTGAAGCTCAGCACTTTGTTGCGGTCGATCCGTCCACCATTGGACAGGCGATTGGTCTGGCTCATACCTTCTCTCCCAGCGCCGTCGTGGCTGTTTTTGCAGGGTCAGCCTTGTCAGTGAATTGCGGCTTGGTGCCGATCTTGTAGGTTTCGAGAATCTCGTAGGTCACGGTGTCGCGGGTGGCGTTGAAATACTGGCGGCAACCGGCGACGTGATCCCACAACTCATGGTGCAGACCGCGCGGGTTATCGCGGAAAAACATGTAGTCGCCCCACTCCTCATCCGAGCAGTTGGCCGGATCGAGCGGGCGCGGGATGTGCGCCTGACCGGATGCGTGGAATTCCTCTTCGGAGCGCAGTTCGCCGCAGTGAGGACAGAAGATATGCAACATGGGGATTTCTCCTGTTAGTGGGCGACGGCAGCAGCGCCGTGTTCGTCGATGAGTGCGCCGTTGTGGAAACGGTCGATGGAAAACGGTGCAGCCAATGGGTGCATTTCACCCTTGGCCAGGCTCGCGGCAAACACGTTGCCCGAGCCAGGTGTGGCCTTGAAGCCACCGGTGCCCCAACCGCAGTTGAAGAACATGTTCGGTACCGGGGTTTTCGAAATGATCGGGCAGGCGTCCGGGGTGGTGTCGACGATGCCGCCCCACTGGCGGTTCATGCGCACCCGCGACAGCACCGGGAACATCTCGACGATGGCTTGAATGGTGTGCTCGATCACCGGGTACGAACCACGCTGGCCGTAGCCGTTGTAGCCGTCGATACCGGCGCCGATTACCAGATCGCCCTTGTCGGACTGGCTGATGTAACCGTGTACGGCGTTGGACATGATCACGCTGTCGATAATCGGTTTGATCGGCTCGGACACCAGCGCTTGCAGCGGGTGGGATTCGATCGGCAGACGGAAACCGGCCAGTTTCGCCATGTGTCCGGAATTACCGGCCGTCACCACGCCGACACGCTTGGCGCCGATGAAGCCTTTGTTGGTTTCGACGCCGATGCACACGCCGTTTTCCTTGCGAAAGCCGATCACTTCGGTCTGCTGGATCAAGTCCACACCGAGGGCGTCGGCGGCACGGGCAAAGCCCCAGGCCACGGCATCGTGACGGGCGACGCCGCCGCGACGCTGGACGGTCGCGCCCAGCACCGGGTAGCGCGTGTTTTTCGTGCAGTCGAGGTACGGAATCTCGTCAGCCACTTGCTTGGCGTTGAGCAGTTCGCCATCGACGCCGTTGAGGCGGTTGGCGCTGACCCGACGTTCGGAATCGCGGATGTCCTGCAGGGTGTGGCACAGGTTGTAGACGCCACGCTGGGAGAACATCACGTTGTAGTTCAGGTCTTGCGACAGACCTTCCCACAATTTCATCGCATGTTCGTACAGGTGCGCCGACTCGTCCCACAGGTAGTTGGAGCGCACGATGGTGGTGTTGCGCGCGGTGTTACCGCCGCCCAGCCAGCCTTTTTCGACCACGGCCACGTTGGTGATGCCGTGCTCTTTCGCCAGATAGTAGGCCGTCGCCAGACCGTGCCCGCCGCCGCCGACGATGACCACGTCGTAAACCTTTTTCGGCGTGGGCGTGCGCCACATGCGCTGCCAGTTTTCGTGGTGGCTGAGGGAGTGTTTGAAGAGGCCGTAGCCCGAATAGCGTTGCATAGTCATTTAGTCCAGAACAGCCTACCAAAGACATATACACCATAAATAACACACATAAACAACTAATACATCTCACAGGGCCGCAACCTGCTGGGCGACATTGGCCTCGACGTCGGCATCGCCGAGGTTGTCGAGGATGTCGCAGATCCAGCCGGCCAGCGTTACACACTGAGTCACCTTGAAGCCGCGCGTGGTCACCGCCGGGGTGCCGATGCGCAGGCCCGAGGTGACAAACGGCGACTGCGGGTCGTTCGGCACGGCGTTCTTGTTGACGGTGATGTGGGCACGGCCGAGGGCGGCGTCGGCGTCTTTGCCGGTCAGGCCCTGACGGATCAGGCTGACCAGAAACAGATGATTGTCGGTGCCGCCGGACACTACATCGTAGCCACGTTTGATAAATACGCTCGCCATCGCCTGGGCGTTGTCGATCACTTGCTGCTGATAAGCCTTGAAGCCCGGCTCCAGCGCTTCCTTGAAGCACACGGCTTTACCGGCGATGACGTGCATCAGCGGGCCGCCCTGGGCGCCGGGGAACACCGCAGAGTTGAGCTTCTTCTCGATCTCTTCGTTGGACTTGGCCAGGATCAGGCCGCCACGCGGACCGCGCAGGGTTTTGTGCGTGGTGGTGGTGACCACGTCAGCGTACGGCAGCGGGTTCGGGTACAGGCCAGCGGCAACCAGACCGGCGACGTGGGCCATGTCGACAAACAACAGCGCCCCGACCTTGTCGGCGATCTGGCGGAAACGCGGGAAATCCAGGGTCTTGGAGTAAGCGGAGAAACCGGCCACGATCATCTTCGGCTGGCACTCAACGGCCAAGCGCTCGACTTCGTCGTAATCGATCAAACCGGTCTTGGTGTCGATGCCGTACTGCACGGCGTTGTACAGCTTGCCCGAGGACGACACTTTGGCGCCGTGGGTCAGGTGACCGCCGTGGGCCAGGCTCATGCCCAGAATGGTGTCGCCCGGCTGGATCAAAGCCAGATAAACGGCGCTGTTGGCCGAGGAACCGGAGTGCGGCTGGACGTTGGCGTAATCAGCGCCAAACAGTTGCTTGGCGCGTTCGATGGCCAGCGCTTCGACTTTATCCACATGCTCGCAGCCGCCGTAGTAGCGCTTGCCCGGATAACCTTCGGCGTACTTGTTGGTGAGGCCGCTGCCCTGGGCTTGCATCACGCGTTTGCTGGTGTAGTTCTCCGACGCGATCAGCTCGATGTGATCTTCCTGACGTTGCTCCTCGGCATTCATCGCCGCCAGCAGTGCATCGTCGTAACCCTGGATCTGGTCTTGCTTGCTGAACATCGCGTCTCTCCCAGCGGCGGCGGTGCGCCATTCGTCTCGGTCAGGCACCGGCGTGCCCTTTGATGCGATGGTATGACCGGCGCAGACAGCTCAAATGCCTACGGACGCCACGCAAAGGTGCGTTTACGACATGGCGGGAAATGTCGTTGAAAACACTATCCTCAAACCTGCACAGCCCCCCTGTGGGAGCGGGCTTGCTCGCGAAGGCGCAGTGTCAGTCGACACCAATGCCGTCAGATACAACGCTTTCGCGAGCAAGCCCGCTCCCACAGGGGTTATGTGTAGGCCGCACGAATGGCGAGCAGCAGAAGAAAATGCGCAGGATAGAGGGCGTAAGCCCAGCGTCGCATGGGTGGCGGATGAAGCGACCGGGTCTGTCGCAACAGAAACAGGCCAAGCAGTGGCGCAATCAGACAAGTGATAAGGCCGAAGATCGCTACTTCATTGCCCAATTGCGCCGACTCGAAAAGCACCCGCCACTGATTCGCCGCCAGACACACCAGCCCCGGCAACAGGTTGAAATACCATTGACGACGAATCACCAGCAGCATCGCCAACGGCAATAACACCCCGAACAAACCGAACATCAGTCGCTCCGAGAACAGCGCGGCGAGCAGCAGACTCGCGGCGCCGAGCAGTCGCGAAACCAACGCTCCATCCTGCCAGCCCCGCGCCACCAGCAAACCCAGCGCCAGCGTCGGCATCACGTTCAAGGTGTCGGGATCCGGAATGTACAGCCGATAGGGGATTTCGCTGATGGCACTGAACAACAGCAACCACCCCAGATAGCGCCATTCGGTCTTGCGCACACCATCACGGGCAAGATTCGCCGCCATCGCCAGACAGAACCACGCAAACGCCAGCCGCCCCGGCACGTAAAGCCAATCGACGCTGATCCCGACATATCGCAGATGATCGAGCAGCATGCTTGCAAGCGCTAACCACTTGAGCAGATCCAGCGCGCCGTCACGTTGACTCAGGTGCATAATCGGCCCGTGTCCTTGTAAAGTTCTGACAGCGACATCCCGTGTGCTCCCCGGATGATCTTCGGTAAAGTGCGCAACCCTCATTGACCAACGAAGCGTCAAAAGCGCTTCGATCACGGAAGCCGGCCATGACCGACAAGAGCCAACAATTCGCCAGCGACAACTATTCCGGCATCTGCCCTGAAGCCTGGGCTGCCATGGAACAGGCCAACCACGGCCACCAACGCGCTTACGGCGACGATGAATGGACAGCGCGAGCCGCCGACCATTTCCGCAATCTGTTTGAAACCGACTGCGAGGTGTTCTTCGCCTTCAACGGCACCGCCGCCAACTCGCTGGCGCTGTCGTCGCTGTGCCAGAGTTACCACAGCGTGATCTGCTCGGAAACCGCCCACGTCGAAACCGACGAATGCGGCGCCCCGGAATTCTTCTCCAACGGCTCGAAACTGCTGATCGCCCGTACCGAAAACGGCAAGATCACCCCGGAATCGATCCGCGAAGTCGCGCTCAAGCGCCAGGACATTCACTACCCCAAACCGCGCGTGGTCACACTGACCCAAGCCACCGAAGTCGGCAGCGTCTACACCCCGCAAGAAGTCCGCGCCATCAGCGCGACTTGCAAAGAACTGGGCCTGCACCTGCACATGGACGGCGCACGCTTCTCCAATGCCTGTGCATTCCTCGGCTGCTCGCCGGCGGATCTGACCTGGAAGGCCGGTGTTGATGTGCTGTGCTTCGGCGGCACGAAAAACGGCATGGCCGTGGGTGAGGCGATTCTGTTCTTCAACCACAAACTGGCCGAAGACTTCGACTACCGCTGCAAACAGGCCGGACAACTGGCGTCGAAAATGCGCTTCCTGTCGGCGCCGTGGGTCGGCATCCTCGAAAACGACGCTTGGCTCAAATACGCGCGCCACGCCAACCACTGCGCGCAGTTGCTGGCGGAGCTGGTCAGCGATATTCCCGGCGTGGAGTTGATGTTCCCGGTGCAGGCCAACGGCGTGTTCCTGCAACTGTCGGAACCGGCGATTGCGGCGTTGACCGCAAAAAACTGGCGTTTCTACACCTTCATCGGCAAGGGCGGCGCACGCTTCATGTGCTCGTGGGACACCGAAGAAGAACGCGTGCGTGAGCTGGCCCGTGATATCCGCGAAGTCATGTCCGCCTGATAGCTCCCCTCCCCTGTGGGAGCGAGCCTGCTCGCGAAGAGGCCGGCACATCCGACATAGAAGTCGGCTGACATGCCGCTTTCGCGAGCAGGCTCGCTCCCACAAAAGCTCGCCCAATCCAATCGCTCCTCCTCATTCGCACCTGAAGACTTGGTCTACATTGTCTGTCGAGCCTCCGCTCACACAACAATAAGCAGGAGCATCGGCATGTCGCTACAAGGCAAAACCCTGTTCATCACCGGCGCCAGCCGTGGCATTGGGCGTGAGATTGCGCTGCGCGCCGCCAGGGACGGGGCCAATATCGTCATTGCGGCGAAAAGCGCCGAACCGCATCCCAAGTTGCCCGGCACCATCCACAGTGTGGCTGCGGAGGTCGAAGCCGCCGGCGGAAAGGCTCTGGCCCTGCAAGTGGATGTGCGTGAAGAAGAGGCTGTGCGCAAAGCGCTCGCGCAGGCCAATGAACATTTCGGCGGCATCGATGCACTGGTGAACAACGCCGGGGCGATCAAGTTGACCGGCGTGCGACACATCGAACTCAAGCGCTTCGACCTGATGCACCAGATCAACACCCGCGCGGTGCTGTTGTGCAGCCAAGCCGCCCTGCCCTATCTGAAAAAATCCGCCGGACACATTCTCAATCTGTCACCGCCGCTGAATCTGGCGAGCAAGTGGTTCGCCCAATACAGCCCCTACACCGTGACCAAATACGGCATGAGCATGCTGACGCTGGGCATGAGTGAGGAATTCGCCAATGACGGCATCAGCGTCAATTCGCTGTGGCCGCAGACCATGATCGCCACGGCGGCCATCGAATTTCAGTTGGGCAGTCGGGAGTCGTTCAAGCAGGCGCGGACACCGGCGATCATGGCGGATGCGGCGCATGTGATTTTGAGTAGCCGCGGACGCCAGATCAGCGGGCGGTTGTTGATTGATGAAGAGATTTTGCGCGAGCACGGCGCGACTGAATTCGACCACTACCGTTTCGAGCCGGACAGCGACGCCGCTTTGATGCCCGACCTGTTCGTGGATTGAAACTCCCTCCCCTGTGGGAGCGTGCGTGCTCGCGAAGGCGTCAAATCAGTCAACATCAGTGTTGAATGACATACCGCATTCGCGAACAAGCCCGCGCCCACATTTGTACTGCGGTGAAATCTAGAATTCGATCCGCACGTCGCCTTTGGGCACGCTGCAGCACGACAAGATAAACCCTTCGGCCTCGTCTTCCTCGGTGATCCCGCCGTTGTGGTCCATCTCGACTTCGCCGCCCAGCTTCATGACCTTGCACGTCCCGCAAATCCCCATGCCGCAGGCTTTCGGAATCATCAGCCCAAGCTTGGCCGCCGCTGCGTGCACGGTTTCGCCCGGTGCCACGCGAATGCTCTTGCCGGACGCGGTGAATTCCACCTGATGCAGGTCTGCCACATCGATTTCCGGTGCGTCCGCGGCTTGTTCGGCCTGTTCCACCGCGTCGGCGCGGGCCTCGGGAGGCGTGGCGCCGAAGGATTCCTCGTGATAACGCGCCATGTCGTAACCGGCCGCTTCCAGCAAGCGTTTGACCGCGCTCATGTACGGCGTCGGGCCGCAGCAGAACACCTCACGCTCAAGGAAGTCCGGGACCATCAGTTCGAGCATCTTGTGGTTCAGATAACCGCGATACCCGGCCCACGGCTCGCCCAGACCATGCTTCTCGCAGATCAGGTGCAAACTGAAGTTGTCGATCCGCGACGCCATGTGCTCCAGCTCGCGGTGGTAAATGATGTCTTTGGGCGAGCGGGCGCTGTGGATAAACGTCATGTCGACGTTGGCGTTGGTGTCGTAGAACCAGCGCGCCATCGACATCACCGGGGTGATACCGACGCCGCCGCTGAGGTAGAGCACTTTCGGGCCCGGAAAATCGATGGCGTTGAACAGCCCGACCGGCCCGTGCACCGCCAGCTCCTGACCTTCATGCAGGTTGTCGTGCAGCCAGTTCGACACTTTGCCGCCCGGCACCCTTTTGATGGTCACCGAGAAGCTGTAAGGCACCGACGGCGAACTGGAAATGGTGTACGAGCGCATGATCGGCTGGCCTTCGATTTCCAGCTCCAGGGTGACGAATTGCCCAGGCTTGAAGAAGAACAGGATCGGCTGATCCGCCATGAAGCAGAAGGTGCGCACGTCCCAGGTTTCCTGGATGACTTTGACGCAACGGACGATGTGTCGGCCATTGGCCCAGGTCTGAGTGGTGACCGGATTCAGGAAGCTGTTGGACATGCTGTTCTCCACGGCCGACTGTCGGCCTTCATGTGGCGATTCTGCGTATAGCGCAGAGGGCCCGTTTACCTATCCGCGACATTGACATACTTATGGCAACCAGCCCCCTATCACTAGGGGATACGCGTCGGGAACAGATTGCGCCATGTCGCCCATGGATAAGGTTGCGACCTGCGCCGGGCCCACACTCAGCGCCACATCAACACAGATTTTCTGCGCCTTGCGATGTAACCGTATCAGCCACTATTCGCCGGCCACCCTGATGGCCATGAGGAACATATCGATGGACGTCACCACTACCCTGAGCTTGGGCGATCCACTGGAACCCGCACGCAAGGCCACCGCACAGATGTTGCAGGAACGCGAGCGCACCTTTTCGCTGCCGCAACCGTTCTACAGCGACGAGCGGCTGTTCGATATCGACATGCAGGAAATCTTCCAGAAAGAGTGGCTGATCGCTGGCATGACCTGCGAAATCCCGGCCAAGGGCAACTACCTGACCCTGCAGGTCGGCAAGAACCCGATCATCGTCATTCGTGGCGCCGAAGGCGTGGTGCATGCCTTCCACAACGTCTGCCGTCACCGTGGCTCGCGCCTGTGCACCAGCGAAAAGGGCAAGGTGGCCAAACTGGTCTGCCACTACCACCAGTGGACCTATGAGCTGGACGGTCGCCTGCTGTTCGCCGGCACCGAAATGGGCGCCGACTTCGACATGAAGCAGTACGGCCTCAAACCGGTGAACGTGAAGACGGCCGGCGGTTACATCTTTATCAGCCTGGCGGAAAACCCGCCGGCCATCGATGACTTCCTGTCGACGTTGAACCACTACATGGAACCGTACGACATGGAGAACACCAAGGTGGCGATCACCACCACCTTGATGGAAAAGGCCAACTGGAAACTGGTACTGGAAAACAACCGCGAGTGCTACCACTGCAACGCCTCGCACCCCGAACTGCTGAAAACCCTGCTCGAATGGGACGACGTCACCGACCCACGCGCCGATCAGGCGTTCAAGGATCACGTCGCTGCCTCCGCCGCTGCCTGGGAAGCCGAGAAGATCCCTTACGCCCATGCCAGTTTCGGCCTGCGTAACCGCATCGTGCGCATGCCGCTGCTCAAGGGCACCGTGTCGATGACCCTCGACGGCAAACAGGGCTGCGCCAAACTGATGGGCCGGATCAAGAACCCGGATCTGGGCTCGATGCGCATCCTGCACCTGCCGCACTCGTGGAACCACTGCATGGGCGACCACATCATCGTCTTCACCGTGTGGCCGATCAGCGCCCAGGAAACCATGGTCACCACCAAGTGGCTGGTGCACAAGGACGCGGTCGAAGGCGTGGATTACAACGTCGAGCGCATGCGTCAGGTGTGGGACGCGACCAACGATCAGGACCGCCGTCTGGCCGAAGAGAACCAGCGCGGGATCAACTCCACCGCGTACCAGCCGGGGCCGTACTCGAAGACCTACGAATTTGGCGTGGTGAATTTCGTCGATTGGTACAGCGAGCGCATGCTGAACAACCTCGGCGCCGAGCCAGCCCCTTACCTCAAAGGTGTGCCGGTTCAGGGCTAACAGCAACAGCTTCGCGAGCAAGCCCGCTCCCACATTTTGGAATGCGTTCAAACTGTGGGAGCGGGCTTGCTCGCGAAGGGGCCGTCACAGTCACCCAATCACTTCGATGACCACCTCACCGACCCATCCTCACCAATAAACTCCTCAATAATCTCCTCCCCCACCAACCTGATCTTCGCGTACCCATTCAACACCCGCAGCGGATACGCCGGATCGTTCGCATCCTGAGTCTCCGACCACAACACCCGAGAATGCCCGTCCAGTTCACTGGCGTTGCCATAAGGTATCGCTCCGTGCCCGGCACATCGCGCCTGCAAGCCGCCCTGCTGCGCGTAGACGATGCCGTTGTGCAAATGCCCCCAATACCAATAATCCGGCTCACGCCCCAGCGCATCGCACACCGGTTGATACAGCGCGGTCTTGTTGTGCCCGGAAATATCGAAACCCTGATGATGGCTGAGCACCATGATTTTTTTGCGTTTCGGCAAGCCTTTCATCCACTGGATTTGCGGCTCGTTCAAGGTGCCGTCCATATAAAGGTTCAATGCCTCAGACGCGTACGCCGAGTCGAGTCCGACCACCAGCCAATCATCGTTGATCAACGCAAAATAACTGGTGCCCTGCTGCCCCGGAAAACGCTTGGCGAGTTCCTTGAAGTAGCCGTGGGCGCCGCTGTACATCTCGTGGTTGGAATTGAGGGTGAATGAGCCATGGGTGCCCATCGGCCATCCGGCCATGTCGACGTCTTCCTGCGAGTGGCTGCCGGCGTAATACACATCGCCCAGATGGATGGTGAAATCGGCCTGGGCCAGTTGCATCTGGTTGGCCACCGACACCGCCGGCGCGTGGCTGTCGAAAGGGCCGGTGCCCCAGTCGCCGGCAATCGCCAGGGTCACGTCGCGCTCCATCTGCACTACCGCCGGATCGGTGCCGAATGTCGCGTGATGACGCAGGTTTTCGATCCACTTGAGCAGCGCCTCGCTCCATAGCAGATCGAGCAGTTCCCACTTGCGACAACCGAGCAGGCTGCCGTCCTTGAGCACTCGGGTTTGCAGCTGATCGCTCGACTGCGGCAACGGCGCGGCGTTGCCGATGCGCAAGATCGACAAGCCGTGAGACAGCTCCCAGGGCACGCCCGGTTCGTCGTCCGGCAACTCGCCGTTTTTCAGCACGTACTGCGCCTGATCGTGCCCCCGCTGGAGCAGCTTGATGATGGCCTCGAACTCATGCGGCTCAAGCTCGCTGACGAGCTTCATCCAGGCCATTTCCATGCGGGTGACCAAACCGTGAATACGTACTTTGACCTTGTCGTACTCGTGTTCCCAATGACTGACCAGTGACATGGCGTAATCCTCTCTCCGTAAGGGTTCACAGGGTTTTCATGAATTCGATCAGCGCGCGCTTGTCGTCGTCCGACAGCGTCGTGCCATACAGGTGACCGCTGTTGTGGTTGCCCTCCAGCCGCGTGTCGTACTTGAAGTCCGCCGAGGCCTTGGCCTGCGCGCCGCTGGTGACGAAACCGACGTTGACCGGGTCGTAAATGTCGGAGCCGGTGATGAACACCTGCGGACGTTTTTCCGGCGGTTGCAGCAAGTCCCACAAGGTCGGCACCGAGCCGTTATGCAGGTACGGCGCGCGCAGCCAGATACCGTCGGTGGGCGTGTTGCTGTAGCTCTGGGTTTTGCGATAGGCGCCGAAGTCAAATGGCGGTTTTTTGAAGGTATGGAACGCCGCCACCAGACCGGTGGTGAACGAGTCCAGCCGATGCGGATCAGTGCCGAGCTGATCGATGTTGGTGGTGACCTGACCCGTGTCGGCACGGCCGAAGTCATGGCAACCGGCACAGTTCGCCTCCCAGACCGGTTTGCCCTGCGCGACCTTGGCCTGATCCAGCGCCCACGGCCACGCCGGGGCTTTGTGCCCGAGCAGCCAGTTGGTCACGCGGTTGAAACTGGGTGGCAGTACCGATTCCGCTGTCGCCCCCACGGCCATCGCGGCAGCGTAGTTGCGTTCGTGGATCTTGTTGTTATTGCCGTCCCAATGCAGGTACATCGATTCGCGTGGTTTCTGGTTCCACACTTGCGGCAGGTCGACGGTGCCGATGGTTGAGTCATCCGGGAAGCCGAACACCACCATTTTCGTCGGGTTGAACGTATCGGTGCGCCCCGGCCCTTGCGGCGGGCGCAGCTTCTGCCAGGCGTAGGCCTGCTTCTGCTTGAGCAAGGCGCTTTTCGCCATCGGCATGATCAGGTAACGGTTGTAGAGCTTCTCGAAAAAGCCCAGCTGGAATTTGCTGTTGATCGCCGCCATCACCGCGTCGGTGGTGAATGTCGGATCGCTGGCGCAGTCGTAGGCAAACCACTGGAACGCTTGCAGTTGCAAGGTATTGGCCGGCGCACTCGGCACATTGACGGCGACGTCGCTGGCATTGGCGCGGTAAGACCCGGTGTGGCACAGCGCGCAATTGGGCTCGACGGTCGGGTAGCCGATCTGCCGCTTGGCCATGCCAATGGGCAGGTCCTTACCGTTCTCGAAGAGAAAACCGAAGACTTCCCAGCCTCCGGGCTTGGGCATTTTCTCAGGGCACATCTGCGGCAGCACGGCGAACAGGTAATACGGGATTCGCGCTTCGATGCCGAGGCCGATGGCAGCGTATTTGTAGTGGTCTTCGTCGGAGGCGTATTCCTGCTCTGGCACCACGCGCAGCATCTGATACCAGGTTTGGTAACCGATGAAACCCAGTAATGCCACGACCACCAAGGTGCCGACCTTGAAACTGTGGCGTTGCCAATGTCGCGACCACGCGGCGCGCCATTGGCGCCAGCCCTCGCAGAGCAGTGCCAGCGGTCGATTCTCAGGCGTGGTACCCAGGTACAGCAGAACGCCGAGGATCAGGAAAAAACTCAGATCGCCCATCAGCATCGGCACAAACACCGAGCCCTGAATACTGGTGTTGATCAGGTAAATCCAGAACACCACGGCGATCAGCCGTGTCAGCACGCACAGCCAGGAATGCACCACGTAACGCGACGCGTTGAACCCCGACGGCATGTAAAACACGCTGATGCCCACCAACAGCATCCCGGCGTTTTCCAGCCACGGATCGGAGAGTTGCGGCGGCAAACCGACCACCGATGTCAGCAATCCCGGCGCGAACAGCGCGGGGATCGCGAACACCATGTTCATCGCAATGCCTAGCCAGATGAAGCGTTGAAACCAGCGGATGTAGGTGTCCATGTCATCCATTTCCTTGTACAGACCCAAGAGATGTAGCGCCTGACCTTCAGCTATCGCTGGCAAGCCCGCTCCCACAGGGTCTAGAGGTGTGCACAGGATCTATGCCTGGCACCACCCAATGTGGGAGCTGGCTTGCCAGCGATGCAGTCGACTCGGTTTCAAGTCAACCCAGGGCCGTTTTCTCCAGGTGTTCAAGGATGATCGGATACACATCAACCACCGCGTTCTTGCCGAACATGCAGTCGATGTGGCCGTAGCCCGGCACGACCTGCCGGCTATAGCGATCCGGCCCGTGCAGGTCACACAAGCGCTGATAGGTCTTGAGCGTGCTTTGCGGCAAATAACACTGGTTGTCGGCACCGCTGATAAAGCAGATCGGCATGGTCAACCGATCAAAGTGCGGCATGTACACATCGTTGCCTTTGAAATCCACCAGATGCCCTTTGCGCACGATCAGCGCCAGATGCTCGAAGGTCTCGATATTCGATTCGCCGAACAGTTCGTGCAGGTTGTCGTGCAGGGTTTCGTTGAGGGTGTCGTGACGGTACAGCGACGCGTACATAAAGGTGATGCGGTGGCACACCGGGTTGGTGCAATAGCCCTGGGCTTCGATCCGTGCGTAGCCGTTGAGGGCCTTGTCGTAGAGCCTGTTGAACCAGTTCTCCTTGCTGTCGGCGTAAGCCGTCATCGATTTGATGCCGACGGCGTCAAGCATCCCCGGCAGGTGCAGCCCGGCCTTCAACCCCGTTGCGGTGGCAACCACCGTGTCGGCGGCAATCTGCGAACAGACTACCGAGCGCACACCCTGCAACCCGGCCAGCAGCGACATGAAAAACGTCGTCGCGCCATAGCAATGCACCACGCATTGCACGTCTTTGGCAGCGGTTTGCTGTTGAATCTGCGCAATCGCAGCCTTGAAGTCGTACTGGGCGATCTGGTCGCCGTTCCATTCCTTCTTGCTCGCCGGCAGCAGAATGCTCACGCGAAAATCCAGCAGCCAGACGTCGTAATCGTGCTTGCACAGGTATTCGAGCAGGTTGGTCTGAATGGTGTCGGTGGAAAAGATGTTCGAACCCACACCCAAACCATGCACCAGCATTACCGGGCCTTTACTGCCGGCCTGATAGCGAGTCAGGCGCAGTTCGACGCCATCCTCGGTGGGGAAGAAATGCACCGCCGGGGATGGCGCATCCAGCGGCCGTTTCAGCCGTGGTGGCGCGTCGGGGTTGAAGTAGATATCACCGGCAAACACCCCGCCATAACTCTCCCAGAGAATGCCTGCGAAGAACTTGCCAAAGCGCGCCAGCCCTTCAATGCGCTCGCGCTCGTTGCGCGCGTTGAGCACTTTCATGGTGGTCATCTGCTTGGCGAAATCGGTCGGATGAATGTGCATCACCCCGGAGCCGATCACCTCGCCCGACTTGTCAGGCCCGCGATACAACGTCACATAGAGGGTGCTGGTGTCGTGCCAGATGTTCAGCACGCCGTTGTCTTCCGGCACGGTTTTGAACGCGCTGAAGAAGTATTCGCTGCCGTCTTCGGCGGTCAGTTTCATGTCGTACTTCATGTGGCGCGTATCGACCTGCTCCTCGAATTGTTCGAACAGGTTGAACACGCCGTTGCTTGCGGTCAGCGGCTGTGGCGACAGCGCCGAGGCATTGACCGTACCGACAATGGTCGCGGCGTGTTCCGGCTCCTTGATCATCCGGTTGAGGTCGTTGGCGGTGATGGTCAGGGTGAAGTCGATCGGCGAATTGTCTGCCTCGCCGCGTTTGGCCGCCGCTTCATAGACTTTCAGATCGGTGCTTTGCGCAGCAGTGAACGCCCGGGAGAAATAGCCCTTCATGGTTTCGGTAAACTGCACGCCAAGGGTCGGCGGCGCGACCTGTTTGCTCGGTGCGGATGGCAGCGTGTAATCGATCTGCCAGCCACGGTCAGCGGCGAGCAAGCCCATATTGCGTTCACTGACGGCGGAGATGGTCAGCAACGGATTGACTGCCAGTGAGGTCGGAATCACCGCACCGTCAGTCACGTACAGATTGGCGTACACGTCGGTGCCACTAGCGCCGCTGAATACCTGGCCCTTGTGGTTGACCACGCCTTGCCCGGCGTCCTCGCCCATCACGCAACCGCCCAGTGGATGCACTGAGACGATGCTGTGCTTGAGCAGCTTGGTCCAGATCGGATTCTCCACCCAGACGCCGCCCAGCGCCTTGGTGCTCTGATACAGCCGATCATTGCCAAGTTTGAAGTTTTCCTGCTCGCCGACGCCCGGCCAGTCGATGCGCAACTGATCCTTGTTATCCAGCACCATCCGCCCCTGGCCACTGTCGTGGCTCATGATCAGGTAGGTCTGCATGTTGTGCAGCGCGCCGTAATACGGGCCGCGCAGGAAGCTTTCGGCCTCGCGTTCCTTGTATTTCACCTTGCCACTGAAACTGTCGTCGGTGGCCACGCCGATCATCTCGGCGAACCCGGCCATGCTCGGCACCATTGGCCGGCCGAGAGCACCGGGGATCGAGCCTTCCTCAATGACCATGCGGCTGCGCCAGTCGCCCTCGGTGCGCATGTCGATGATCGAGGTGATGCACGGGCCGACCGGGTGCAACTCCTTGGCCGGGTGCGCGCCGAAACCGATGCCGTTGATGGTCTGCTCACAGTTGTGGCCGAAGCCAAGGATGTCGC
The DNA here is from genome assembly GCF_044743445.1 of Pseudomonas sp. NPDC087615. Lineage (NCBI taxonomy): Bacteria > Pseudomonadati > Pseudomonadota > Gammaproteobacteria > Pseudomonadales > Pseudomonadaceae > Pseudomonas > Pseudomonas sp. NPDC087615. The sequence goes on from NZ_JBIUWM010000004.1 coordinate 88,756, forward strand.
CATTGCCGCTCATGTTCTCGCCGAGCTGGCCGGACATCACCAGGCCTTTGTCTCGAGAGCGCAGAAGAAGCTCAGTGGAGCCCAGCGTGCCGGCGGACACCACCACAATGTCAGCCTTCACGAACAATGTCGGCGCCGAGAATTTCTCACGGCCGCTGTCCAGATACTGGAAGTGCACGATCCAGCCGTCACCGTCACGCTCCAGATGCCGCACTTGGGCCTGACAGAAAATCTCCGCGCCGTGGTTCCAGGCGTCCGGCAGATAGTTCATCAGCGTGGTGTTCTTGGCCTTGTTGTTACAGCCCGAGACGCAGTCACCGCAGTGGTTGCACGGCAGTTGTTCGACGCCGACGTGGTTGAGGTTGTTCGGCAGTTTGTCGAAGGTCACGTTGATCGGCGGCTTGTAGAAATGCGCGCCTTGCTTGAGGTACTCCGCGGACTTTTTGTTGGCGTCGAGCTTGGGCAGATTGGGTGCAGTGTCCGGATAAGGATTGGGTTTGAGCATTTCCCGGGCACGGGCGTAGCCGTCCTTGAGCAGCGTGTCGCGGTGTTCACGCACTGCCTGTGGCCAGCGCGGATCATCGAACACGCCGGGCTCCGGCTCCAGGGCCACATTGGCGTTGATCAGCGAAGTACCGCCGAGGCCGCAACCGACCACAACGTTTTGCTGAGCATTGACATGCAGGTCGAACAATCCGGTGCGCGAGCCAATGTGGCCGTCGGGATCATGCACCTGCAATTCTTCGGTGGCGGCAATCATGGTGTTGGGGTATTCGCCGGGCTGAATCTCCCGACCGCGTTCCAGCAAACACACACGTTTACCAGCCCGGGACAGGCGCGACGCAGCAATGCCGCCGCCATAACCGGAGCCAATGACAATGACGTCGTAGTGTTCCTTGATCTCGCTGATGGGCGTTGCGATCCGTGTCATGAGGTGGTTCCTCTCTCAGGCAGATGGGGCAACTCTGCGGTTGCCTGCAATCAATGGGCGAACGGGCACCTGGCCTCCGGGCTAACCCGGCGACAGCACAGCGGTTTGGGCGGATTTAACGGCTACAAGTGAGCGCGCTGAATGGCAGCAAGACGCGCCGAACGCTTTCGCAGCGAAGGCGGCACTGGCGCGCAGAACTTGCGGGGGGTGTGGGCTGATCGATGGGGATGGCTATCCATCAGGCGTTCTCCCTGAACCAGATGTGGATAAGTAGTCGCTGTCCTTGTGCCATCAAAGTGAAGACAGGGGCCGGATCGAAGTCAAGGCAGCGGCTTAGACCTGTATGAAATCTGATCAATAGCTATTTGGACTATAGCCGGTGGGGCTTACAGGGTTTAGCGAACAAGTTATCCACATAGCCACCCACAGCAAATGGGGACAACTGTGGATGACTGGAAAAATAACTGGCTGATTGGCGAAGAAATATCGTGACTTATCCAGAACGACGGTTTGCGCAACAGATTGAGTGTTTTTTGATCACATCTTTGTAAGCCACGGTTTTAATGGCCTGTAGAGGATGGCGAACACGTTATCCACAGAAGCGCCAACAGAGTTCGGGGGTAACTTTGCCCGGTCTGTGGAAAAGCGCTGGAGGCTGTGTGAATTTAAGGTTTACGGGAGAGTTTTCCGTGGAAACAGATGAATTGACTGTTTTTTAATCAAATCTTCGCAAGCCACGGTTTGTATAGGCTTCAGCCGATAGCGAACATCTTATCCACAGAAGCGCCAACAGAGATTGGGGGCAACTCGCTGAGTTATTCAGGAAGAAAAGCTCGGAAAAACCGCTACTTAGGCTGGTTGTTTTTTGATCTTGGGTCTGCAGGGCTTGATTGGCGTGGTGTGCAGGGATGGGCGAACACGTTACCCACAGATTGGCCAACAGGGATTGTGGGTAACGTGCTCTCAACCGTAGGTTGTTCGCGGGTATCAGGCACGATGCATCAGATAGGCGTCACCCGTCACCCGGATCATCGGGTGAGGCGTCACCTGACAGGTTTTGACGATGGCGAAACCATGCCTTTCATAAAACCTTCTTGCGCCGGTATTGGCGGCATAGTCGATCAGGCTCAAGCCATTGAGCGCCAGGTGCTCTGCACGCGCCTGAGCATACTCAAGAAACTGCACGCCCAAGCCCTGATTACGCCAGCCTTCATGCAGCGCCAGGCTGGAGATGTAGAGCGTGTCCACAACCTCCATATCGGCGTAAGGCGCCAGCACCGGGTCGGTAGGGGGTGTCGGATCAGGATTTTCGCGTGTGACATAACTGTGCATCATTCCGATGACGCGGCCCTCGGCTTCGGCAATCAGACAGTTCTGCCAGGAAAAATCCACATCGTCGCGGGCATAACGCCGCTCGCCGACATTCAGCAATGGCTCGCCCGGCTCCGCCAATTGGCTCCAGATGTAATCCGAGGCGCCCTCCGAGGAGATCTGAAACAAACGCGCAATGTCGCGCGCATCCGTGCGCCGGGCAGGTCGAAACTCAACGGTCATTCACTTGACTCCTCGGGGGTTTGAGCGGGTGTTTTAACCTCTGACTGACGCTGATCGCAAAGGAATGCAGGGGATTTTTCATGTCAACAAATGACAGCTTGCCGAACACACACTTGTGGGAGCGGGCTTGTTCGCGAAGAGGCTGTATCAGTCAACATCAATGTCGCCTGACACACTGCTTTCGCGAGCAAGCCCGCTCCCACAAGGGGATTGGAAGGGTGTCAGCGGACCACGCCTTCTTCGATCAGCAGTTTGAGGATGGCCTCGGCGCCGGCTTGTGGAGTGACGCCTTTAAGCACCTGCCCACCACCGCCACTGGCTTTGGCGGTGGCGGCTTTCATGCGGTCGGCGCCGCTTTTGGCCTTGATCACTTTCAGGCGTTTGGGCCTTGGTTTGGCCGGTTGCAGTGTCGCTACCGCCAGCAGTTCATCGTCCAGCACTTCCACGTCTTCGGCGTTCAGCACACCGCGCCGCGCCGGGCCGTAGGCACTCTGTCTCGGCTTCGGCGCTGCGTTATCCACAGTCGCCAGAAACGGCAGCTTCACCTTCAACCGCCGCCGCTGTCCACGGGGCAACGCTTGCAGCACCAGCGCCGAACCGTCATTGATCGACTCGACCTGCGCCAGCCCGACCACCAGCGGCCAGCCCAAACCCTCGGCCAGCAGGAACGGCAACATCCCCGAACCTTCACCGGTTTCCGCCTGACTGCCGGTCAGCACCACCTGCGCCCCGGCATCGCGCAGGTACGCGGTCAATGCCGGCAACGCATCGGCGCCAGCAGGTTGCTCAAGCACATGCATCTGCTCAAGGCCCATACCCAAGTAGGCGCGCAGCGCCGGTTCCGCAACATCGCCGGCATGCAGCACTTGCAGATTATCCCCCGCCAGTTGCAAGCCGAGTTCCACCGCGCGTGCGTCCTGTTCGGCGCGGCGTGGCCGGCCGGAGGTCGGATGAGCGCCGATTGAAACCAAACTGATGATTGTTGTGTTCATAGCCGTTCCTTAAGCCGCATCGCGCTTGGCGTCGTTGCGGTAGGCCTCTACCGCCGCGATCAAGGCCTGAAGAATGTCCGCGCTTTCGCCGATCACCGACAGGTCGGCACGCTTGATCATGTCGCAGCCCGGATCGAGGTTGATCGCCACCACTTTGTCGCAGGCACCGATGCCCTGCAGGTGCTGGATCGCCCCGGAGATACCCACCGCGACATACACCCGCGCGGTGACCCAGGTGCCGGACGCACCGACCTGGCGGTCGCGCGCCATGAAGCCATCGTCCACCGCCACCCGCGAGGCGCCTTCGGTGGCGCCGAGAGCGGCGGCCGTCTGGTGGAACAGTGCCCAGTCCTTGACCCCGTTGCCACCGGAGAAGATGAACTCGGCTTCGGCCATCGGGATCGCCGACGGATCCACCGCTACGGCGCCCAGATCCTCGATCCGCGACAGGCTGCGCGCGACAGCTGTGGATAACTCCACCGACAGTGCTTCGTGGCGGGTTTCGCTGACCGGTTCGGCACATTCGGCGGACGCCAGAATCAAGCGAGCCACCGGACGAGCGAGATCCTGCAACCCGGCACCCGCGCGGCCGATGCACTCTTGATCCTTGACCTGCCACACCCGTGTAGCCGGGCGTTCGCCCAGTGCAGCAGCAAAGCGCCGACCGAGTTCGCCGCCACCGCTGCGACTGTCTGGCAGCAGCCAGTGGCGCGGGTTGAACTGGTTATCCACAGCCCGCAGGCCCTGGATCCGTTGTTCCGGTGCATAACCGCTGAATGCTTCGCCTTCCAGCACCAGCAGGCGGTCAACGCCGGCCGTGGCGAAAGCGTTTTCCTTGTGCTCGCCGAAGACCACGGCCAACACCGCGCCGTCCTTGCCGGCCAGTTGATGCGCGAGGCCGAGCAAGTCGCGGTCGTGGCTGCTCAGGCGGCCGCCGACCATGTCGGGCACCACGCTGATGTAGAACGCCGGGGCCGGCACCTGATGCAGCGGCAATTGCACTTCAACCGTGGCCGAGCGTTTGACCGCCCCGCCCTGCTGGGCGCCGCTGCGGTCAATACGTTTGAGGCCGTTGGGGCCGATGAAACCGATGCCGTGGAGGTTCTTGCGGATAACCCCATTGGGGCCCATCCAACTGTGTTGCGCCGGTTGCATGGCCGCGTGCAGCGGGTGCAGACGGTTACGCGCAATCCATTCGGCGCGCGGGTCGCGGCGGATAATGTCGCTCATCAGTGGGCCTCCGCGGGTTCACGTTTGGCCGGCATAGTCGGCTTGCCTGGCGCGGCGTCTTCGAGCAGCGCGTCGGCCACCAGTTCGGCGATGTCCTTGATCAGCGGACGCGGTTCGACCACGCCTTCGAGCATCGCCGTGCACTGTGGACAACCCACGGCCACCAACTCGGCGCCGGTCTCACGGATGTCGTCCATGCGCATGTCGGGAATCCGCTGCTTGCCTGGAATATCGGTGATCGGTGCGCCGCCACCACCGCCGCAACAGCGCGAGCGGAAGCCGGAACGTTGCATTTCCTTGATCTCGATGCCGAGGGCGCGCAGCACTTCACGCGGCGCCTCATACTCGCCGTTGTAACGGCCGAGGTAGCACGGATCGTGATAAGTCACGCTGTTGCCTTTGTGCTGACCGAGGTTGAGCGCGCCGGCCTGGATGATTTCGGCCATGTAGGTGCTGTGGTGCTGCACCAGATAGTTGCCGTCGAAGGCGCCGTATTCGTTTTTCAGCACATGGAAGCTGTGCGGATCGCAGGTGACGATGCGGTTGAAACTGTATTTGGCCAGGGTCTGGATATTGCGTTTGGCGAGCGACTGGAAGGTTGCTTCATCACCAAGACGTCGGGCCACGTCGCCGCTGTCGCGCTCTTCGAGCCCGAGCACGGCGAAGTCGACCTTGGCCGCTTTCAGCACTTTGACGAACGCACGCAAGGTGCGCTGGTTGCGCATGTCGAAAGCACCGTCGCCGACCCAGAACAGCACGTCGGTGGATGTCTTCTCGCTCAGCAGATTGAGGTTCAGATCCGCCGCCCAGTTCATCCGCCCGCCCGGAGCGAAACCGCCAGGGTTGTCGGTGGCGATAAGGTTTTCCAGAACTTCGGCGCCCTTGTTCGGCGTCGCGCCTTTTTCCAGCGTGAGGTGGCGGCGCATGTCGACGATGGCGTCGACGTGCTCGATCATCATCGGGCACTCCTCGACGCAGGCGCGGCAGGTAGTGCACGACCACAGGGTTTCGGCATCGACCAGACCGTTGACGATCGGTTGATGCGGATTGCCGCTGTGTTCGCCGACCGGTTTACCCGGATAAGGGCTGCCGGCGAATTTGGCATCAGTGCCGCCAGCGAGGCCGACGACCATGTCCTGAATCAGTTTTTTCGGGTTCAGCGGCTGGCCGGCAGCGAACGCCGGGCAGGCTGCTTCGCACTTGCCACACTGCACGCAAGCGTCAAAACCGAGCAACTGGTTCCAGGTGAAATCCTTGGGTTTTTCCACACCCAGTGGCGCCGATGGATCGTTGAGGTCCAGCGGTTTCAAACCGGTCGAACGGCCACCGCCAAAGCGCTCGGCGCGGCGGTGCCAGGCCAGGTGCAGGGCACCGGCGAAGGCGTGCTTCATCGGCCCGCCCCAAGTCATGCCGAAGAACAATTCCGACACGCCCCACAGCACACCGACGCCGAGAATCACCGCCAAGATCCAGCCGCCGAAGTTCTCCGGGAGAATCCCGGCCACCGGCAAGGTCACCAGGAAGAACGACGCCGAGAACGCCAGCAGGCTTTTCGGCAGGCGCATCCACGGACCTTTCGATAGCCGCGCTGGCGGGTTGAGCCGGCGCCGGTAAACGAAGATCGCACCGACGAACATCACCGCCGTCATCAGCAGCAAGGCATACCCGAGAATGCGGTTATGCAGGCCGAAACCGTGTACCAGAATCGCCAGCACAATCGACGCCACCGCACCGCCGGCCGTGGCGACGTGGGTGTTGGCGATGTATTTGTCCCGCGCCACCACATGGTGCAAGTCGACCATGTAGCGCTTGGGCATGGCGAGCAGACCGCCGATCAGGTCGACCTTAGAGGCCCGGCCCCGACGCCACATCGCTACCCGCCGCAACGCGCCGAGGACGCCGAGGCCCAGGGCTGCGAACAACAGGATTGGAAGAAGGGTGTTCAACATAGGTGAAGCTCCCACCAGTACAGCCTGGAGAAACACGATCCGCTTTACTGTGGGAGCGGGCTTGCTCGCGAAAGCGGTGGATCAGTCAGCTCATGTAGAACTGACAGAATGCATTCGCGAGCAAGCCCGCTCCCACAGGGTTTTGTGCACGCCGTTAGAAATCCTTGCACAACCGCAGGGCGTCGTAGATCGCGGCGTGGGTATTACGCTGCGCCACGCAGTCGCCGATGCGGAACAGCAAGTAGCCGTCACCGGTGGTGCTCAGCGATGGCTGCGGCTTGATCGCGAACAGTGCGTCGATGTCGATCTGGCCCTTGTTGCGCGAACCGTCCTTGAGCCCGTAATACAGCTCTTCGTCCGGGCGCACGCCGTTTTCCACCACCACCTGATCGACCACCCGCTCCTCTTTGGCGCCGGTGTATTCGTTCTCCAGCACAGCAACGAGTTTGTCGCCTTCGCGGTAGACCTTCTCCAGCATCATGTCGCCGGTCATGATCACTTCTTTCGGGTACATGCTGCGGTAGTAGGTCGGGAACGACGTACCGCCGATGGCCACGCCCGGTTTGATGTCGTCAGTGACGATCTCGACCTGGCTGCCCTTGTCGGCGAGGAAGTCGGCGACCGACATCCCGGTGAACTCGCAAATGGTGTCGTAGACGAGCACGTTCTTGCCCGGTGCAACCTTGCCGTCGAGCACGTCCCAACTGCTGACCACCAGCCCTTCGGCGGCGCCCCAGTGTTCGTTCTGCTCCAGGAACGGATGCCCGCCAACCGCCAGCACGACCACGTCCGGACGCAAGTCCATGATGGCCGCCGCATCGGCAGCGGTGCCCAGACGCAGGTCGACTTTCAAGCGCGCCAGTTCCAATTGGAACCAGCGGGTAATGCCGGCGATCTGGTCACGCTGCGGTGCTTTCGACGCCGTGGTGATCTGCCCGCCAATGAATTCCTTCTTCTCGAACAGGGTCACGTCGTGGCCGCGTTCAGCAGATACCCGTGCCGCTTCCATCCCCGCAGGGCCGGCACCGACCACCACCACTTTGCGTTTGACGCCAGTGGATTTCTCGATGATGTGCGGCACGCCCATGTATTCACGGGAGGTCGCGGCGTTCTGGATGCACAGCACGTCCAGCCCTTGGTACTGGCGGTCGATGCAGTAGTTGGCGCCGACGCACTGTTTGATCTGATCGATCTGGCCCATCTTGATCTTGGCGATCAGGTGCGGGTCCGCGATGTGCGCGCGGGTCATGCCGACCATGTCGACGTAACCGCCCTCGAGAATGCGCGTGGCCTGGTTCGGGTCCTTGATGTTCTGCGCATGCAGCACCGGCGCTTTCACCACTTCCTTGATCCCGGCCGCCAGATGCAGGAACGGCTCCGGTGGATAACTCATGTTGGGGATCACGTTGGCCAGGGTGTTGTGGGTATCACAACCCGAACCGACCACGCCGATGAAGTCGATCATGCCGGTGTCGTCGTAATACTTGGCGATCTGCTTCATGTCTTCGTGGGACAAACCGTCCGGGTGGAACTCGTCACCGCACAGACGGATGCCGACACAGAAATCATCGCCGACTTCCTTGCGCACAGCCTTGAGCACTTCCAGACCGAAACGCATGCGGTTCTCGAAGCTGCCGCCCCATTCATCGGTGCGTTTGTTGACGCGCGGGCTCCAGAACTGGTCGATCATGTGCTGGTGCACGGCGGACAGCTCAACGCCGTCCAGACCACCGGCCTTGGCCCGCGCCGCCGCAGTGGCGTAGTTGCCGATCACCCGCCAGATTTCTTCCGGCTCGATGGTTTTGCAGGTCGCACGGTGAACCGGCTCACGGATGCCCGACGGTGACAGCAGGGTCGGCCAATGCTCGCCGTCCCAGCGCGAGCGACGGCCCATGTGGGTAATCTGGATCATGATCTTGGCGCCATGCTTGTGCATGGCATCGGCCAGATTCTGGAAGTGCGGGATGATCCGGTCGTCCGCCAGGTTGACCGATTTCCACCAGCCTTGCGGACTGTCGATGGCCACGCTGGAGGAGCCACCGCAAATCGCCAGGCCGATGCCGCCCTTGGCTTTCTCTTCGTAATATTTGACGTAGCGGTCGGTGGTCATGCCGCCGTCGGTCGCGTAGACCTCGGCGTGCGCGGTGCTGAGCACGCGGTTGCGGATGGTCAGTTTGCCGATCTGGATCGGCTGGAACATTGCTTCGAAAGCCATGGCGGGTTCCTCGACTTACAACGGCTTGACGGTGAACAGGCCGTCTTCGTGGCCCTCTTCGGAGCCACCGTAGACTTGCTCGGCGACGGTGCGAATCTTGCTGCCGCGAGCCTCAAGAATCTGATCCATGGCCCCGGCAAACCAACCGGTGAACATGTAGTCGACCTTGCGCCCGACCTTGCCGTAGACGTAGACGAACGCCGAGTGTTCGAGCTTGACGCTGGCGGTGCCTTTGTCGAGGTCGATGTCCTGGATCTTGAACAGGCCCCAGCCGCGTTGCGACAGGCGCTTCATGTAGTGTTCGAACACCGCGACGCCTTCCAGGCCGTGGCATTCAGCTTCTTTTTCACACCAGTGCCACGCGGATTTGTAGCCGGCCTTGTAGAGGATTTCGGCATAGGCTTCAGCGCCCAAAACCTCTTCGATGCCCATGTGGTTGTTGACGAAAAAGTGGCGCGGCACGTACAGCATTGGCAGGGCGTCTGAGGTCCAGACACCGGTCTCGCTGTCGACTTCGATTGGCAATTGCGGGGCGATCTTGGCCATGGAAACTTAACTCCAGAAAAATTTGTGTGTTGCCCTCGGCGCGGACGGCCGAGGGAAAGGATTCAGAAGTGCGGTGGCTTATTCGCCCCAGACGTCCTTCAGGACGTTCACCCAGTTCTCGCCCATGATCTTGCGCACCACGCGCTCGGAGTGGCCGCGTTTGAGCAGGGTTTCGGTCAGGTTCGGGAACTCGCCGACGGTGCGGATGCCCAGCGGGTTGATGATCTTGCCGAAGCTGGTCAGACGGCGGGCGTAGCCCTTGTCGTGGGTCAGGTATTCGAAGAAGTCCTGACCATGGCCCTGGGTGAAGTCGGTGCCGATGCCGATGGAATCTTCGCCGACGATGTTCATCACGTATTCGATGGCTTCGGCGTAGTCGTCGATGGTCGAATCGATGCCCTTGGCCAGGAACGGCGCAAACATGGTCACGCCGACGAAACCACCGTGGTCGGCAATGAACTTGAGTTCTTCATCGGACTTGTTGCGCGGGTGCTCTTTAAGCCCCGACGGCAGGCAGTGGGAGTAGCAGACCGGTTTTTTCGATTCGAGGATGACTTCCTCGGAGGTCTTGGAACCGACGTGGGACAGGTCGCACATCACGCCGACGCGGTTCATCTCGGCGACGATCTCGCGACCAAAACCCGACAGGCCGCCGTCACGCTCGTAGCAACCGGTGCCGACCAGGTTCTGGGTGTTGTAGCACATCTGCACGATGCCGACGCCGAGCTGCTTGAACACCTCGACATAGCCAATCTGATCTTCGAACGCGTGGGCATTCTGGAAGCCGAAGAGGATGCCGGTTTTGCCCTGCTCCTTGGCTTTGCGGATGTCGGCCGTGGTGCGCACGGGCATCACCAGGTCGCTGTTTTCGCGGATCAGTTTCTGGCTGGCAGCAATGTTGTTCACGGTCGCCTGAAAGCCTTCCCACACCGACACCGTGCAGTTGGCCGCCGTCAGACCGCCCTTGCGCATGTCTTCGAACAGCTCGCGGTTCCATTTGGCAATGATCAGACCGTCGATAACGATGCTGTCGGCGTGTAATTCGGCTGGGCTCATCAGGCGTCCCCTTATTGGCAATTCATGCGCCGAATCGTCTGCCGGCGCTTTGGGGCCAGCATATGCCTCGGTGCCGGGGCGACCGGGTGCAAAAACGACAGGGGAATTGCCGAAAGCGTCAATCCGCGACAAAGGGTCACTAACCGCCCCGAACGGCCACCTGTTCAAGCCTGCTCGCTTAAGCCAGAATCTGGCGCATCTTGCAAACACCACTGGATAAGAGCGGCGACATCAATGAAATCGATCTTCCTGGCTTTGGCCCTGCTTGCGACCGGCGCACACGCCGCCGAAGAGTCCGAGAACAACCCGTGCGACGCCGTCGAAAACGACATCCAGACCCTGGAATGCTCGACCTACAGCCGCACCACCGCCGAAGACCTGCTCAAGGACAACTACGCCAGCCTTACCGAACGCATGCAAACGGCGTACGGCAAGAACGCCGCGCAACTGGCTGACATCACCGCCAAACTCAAAACCGCCCAGCAGCAGTGGCTGAAGACGCGGGATGCGGATTGCGCGGTGGAGGCTTTCCCGGCGACGGCGGGCAGCAAGGCGTTCAAGATTGCGCAAAATGACTGCGTGGCGCGGATGAGTGATGAACGGTCGGAGTTTTTGGAGTCGATTGGGCAGGAGTAACTTTGAAACCAAGAAACATGCCGACCAACATCGAGGATTGGCCGGACGGGGAATAGAAGCAAAGATCTAAAAATCTAATATAAGACTTATATTTCCAGAACCATGAACGCACCTACTGACATTTAAATCATCAATGATGCCGAGGGCAAACCGGTCTTCGTGGTCATTCCCTATGCGCAGTACGTTGCGCAAGGCCTTCGGAATCTCCTCCGGGCAGCTTGAGCTATAGCCGGTTACGGTGTGAATACCTGCCGCATAAGCCAGGCATTCACTCCGCCACCCGGTGCCAGCATCAGTCGTGAAAAGGAGACCGATGCTTCACATGATCGAGGATCAGACGTGGCGTCTCATACTCATACTCATACCCCAAGTCAGTGATATCGCTCACACTCCGAGCAGACTGCGCAAACGGCTCAAGCACATCATCGTAGTTATGTCCTTTCGGACCATTGACCAGCGGCGCGTAATGCGGCGCCCAACGTTCGTTGCTCTGTAGCATCAGCGACTGCCAGTCTGCCCACACTTTGTCGACAAAGCAGTGATGCAAGAAGAACACTGGATCATCCGGAGACGTCATCGGCAGCATATTGCCGCCCACCCAGAGGTGGACGCGATTATGCAGTTGTGAACCCGCAGTGGTTACCTGCGGATCGCCGCGCTGTGTGATCCAGCCTTCCAGACGATTTCGGAAACCGCGCACAGTTGGTCCGGAATCATAGGGCGGTGTGTCGTAAAGACTTTCACGCAACGCCATTTGCAGATCTTGCGGTGTCGGCAATGAGTTCACGACCAGCCCGAACTGGCGCTTCAAACCAGGACCTGGCAAATCGTCATCCGGATAGGAGGGAACGGGCCATTGTCCGTGCTTAAAGGCAAACCGACCGGTTGCGACACGCCAGTCATCGCCTTCAACACCATTACCGCCCATAAAATCCTCAGCCCACACCGGAGAGTTGAGCGGATCGGCGGCATCTTCGGTCCAGTTCCAGTACGGAATCGTGATGGAAGGGTTAATCACCTGAAGGTCATTTTCGAACTTCAGCAAAAATGCCCGGTGCCATGGCAGGAATGAAGGCCCACGGTGAGCACCATTGCGGTAGTTTGGGTCGTTTGGTTCATGCGGCAACACTGTGGGCTTCATGACCTGATGATGCAGGTGCACATACTCGTCGTATTGGCCTGACTGTTTGAGCTGGAGGCAGGCGGCGACGAAGTTGTTTTTTTCGTTTTGGGTCAATGAGCGAATGTTCTTGCGCAGCTTCATGTCTTCAGTCCCTTGAGCGAAGTTACGAAATGGGAGAGGACGACCATCGCCCCAATCCCTCGGCAACCAAGCTAGGCGCCAGTCAGAAGGGTGTCTACTGTCAGAAATTACAGGTCAGCAACGATTTCCGACCAGCGGTATTGCTCCGTTCGGGCACCGACGCGAGGTGACTTGACCGCCCGACTGCGTCAACATGACCGCCATCCAATTCGCTCATAAGGTCACTCGCCCATGAACATCTGCGGCATCGAAATCAAAGGCAGCGAAGCGATCATCGCCGTGGCCGCTCTCGACGGTTCGGTCCTGAGCCACGTTGCTCTTGCCACCAAGAAGATCGCCCTCGACGACGATGACGAAGCTGCCAACGTGAAGCTGTTCGCCGCGCAGGTAGCGTCGTTTGTGCGGGAGAATTCGATTGACCGGATTGCGATCAAGAAGCGCAGCAAGAAGGGCGAGTTTGCCGGTGGGCCAACGACGTTCAAGATCGAGGGTGTGTTTCAGTTGTTGGATGGTTGTGAAGTGACGTTGTTGTCGCCACAGACGATCAATGCGCAGGCCAAGAAGCACAACTTCGAGCTGCCGGGGACGCTGAACAAGTATCAGCATGAGGCTTACAAGGCGGCCTGTTCGGCGCTGGTGAAGAAGTAACCCGATTCCCGACATCACATTGGAACCTGTGGGAGCGGGCTTGCCCGCGATGGCGGTGTGTCAGGCAATAACAATGTTGGATGTGCTGGCCTCATCGCGGGCAAGCCCGCTCCCACAGGGTTTTATGGCGTTACTGAAGCCGTTCAGGCCTGGGCGGTATGCCGGTCTTCGCGGGGGCAGCGGGCGAATTTTGCCCGGTAGCTGCGGGTGAAATAGGACGGCGATTCAAACCCACAGGCGATGCTCACTTCCAGCACGCTCATGTCGGTCTGGCGCAACAACTGCTGGGCCTTTTCCAGCCTTAACCGCAGGTAGAAATTGCTCGGCGTGTCGTTCAGATGCAACCGAAACAAGCGCTCCAATTGCCGGCGCGTCACCTTGATCGATTCCGCCAACGCCAACGTGGTCAGCGGCGGTTCGCTGTGTTGTTCCATCTCGCCAATCACCTGAACCAGTTTCTTGTTGTTGATCCCGTAACGCGTGGCGACTTCCATGCGCTGGTGATCTTTGCGCGGACGAATGCGCCCCAGCACGAATTGTTCGCTGACCTGAATTGCCAGTTGCGGGCCATGGGCCTGGGCGATCAGGTCGAGCATCAGGTCGATGGACGCCGTACCGCCCGCCGAGGTGATGCGCCGACGGTCGATCTCGAACAGCTCCTGGGTCACGCTGAGCTGTGGATAAGATTCCTTGAAGGCGTCAATGGCTTCCCAGTGCAGGGTCAGGCGGTGGCCATCGAGCAGGCCCGCCTCGGCCAGAACGAAGCTGCCGGTGTCGATGGCGCCGAGGGTGACGCCTTCGTTGTCCAGCCGTCGCAGCCAATGTTCAAGCGTCGGCGTGGCGAACTTCAGTGGTTCGAACCCGGCCACCACCCATAACGTCGCGCCTTTCTTCAGCGGTTCCAGCGCCGCGTCGGCGTTGACCGACATGCCGTTGCTCGCCAGTACCGCCCCGCCGTCAGCGCTCAGCACATGCCAGCGGTACAACTCGCCGCGAAAGCGGTTGGCGACCCGCAGCGGTTCGATTGCCGAGATAAAGCCGATGGCGGAGAACCCCGGCATCAGCAAGAAGTAGAAATCCTGAGACATGGGCGCACTCGATTCGCGGGTAACGAGAGGGAGGGTAGCGTGGCTCGTTGATACGCCGATTGTCGTCGTCGTTCAAGCGCGCAGGTCGCTACAGTGCAAGTGCCCGTCGCCGTAGTGCGCTTTCACGGGGGCGTTGCTGCGTAACTTTGCATCACCGGCGCAACAGACGCCGGAACTCACAATAAACAACCTGCCGAGGAACCCGACATGAAACGACTGATCAGCAGCTGCGTTCTTGCACTCAGCGGTACCGCTTTCTTGAGCGCCAGCGTCATGGCCGCCGAACCCGCGTCTTGCCAGAACGTGCGCATGGGCGTGGTCAACTGGACCGACGTGATCGCCACCAGTGCCATGACCCAGGTCCTGCTCGACGGCCTCGGCTACAACACCAAACAAACCAGCGCGTCCCAGCAAATCATCTTCGCCGGGATTCGCGACCAGCGTCTGGACCTGTTCCTCGGCTACTGGAACCCGCTGATGACCCAGACCATCACCCCGTTCGTCGACGCCAACCAGGTCAAAGTCCTTGACGCTCCAAGCCTCAAAGACGCCCGTGCCACCCTCGCCGTGCCGACGTATCTGGCTGACAAGGGCCTGAAAACCTTCGCCGACATCGCCAAGTTCGAGAAAGAACTGGGCGGCAAGATCTACGGCATCGAACCGGGTTCGGGCGCCAACACGCAGATCAAGGCGATGATCGCCAAAAACCAGTTCGGCCTCGGCAAGTTCCAGTTGGTTGAGTCCAGTGAAGCGGGAATGCTCGCCGCCGTCGATCGCGCCGTGCGTCGCAAGGAAGCCGTGGTGTTCTTCGGCTGGGCGCCGCACCCGATGAACGTCAACGTCAAGATGACCTACCTCACCGGCAGCGATGACGCGCTCGGCCCGAACGAGGGCATGGCCACCGTGTGGACCGTCACCGCGCCGAAATACGCCGAACAGTGCCCGAACATCGGTCGCCTGCTGAGCAATCTGACGTTCACCGCTGAAGACGAGAGCCGGATGATGCAACCGCTGCTCGATCACAAGGACGCCTTCGAGTCGGCCAAGCAGTGGCTCAAGGATCACCCGGCAGACAAACAGCGCTGGCTCGAAGGTGTGACCACTTTCGACGGCAAACCGGCGGCCGAAAACCTGCAACTGACCCGCAAATAAAGCCACCCTGAATCACCGTTTCGCAGCCCGCGAAGGGCTGCGAACAGCCCCATCACGCCTGAAGGAAACTGCCTCATGAACCACGACGTCATCATCACCTGCGCACTCACCGGTGCTGGCGACACGACCGCCAGGAGCCCCCACGTACCGGTCACCCCGAAACAGATTGCTGCCGCCGCCGTGGAAGCGGCCAAGGCCGGCGCCACCGTTGTGCACTGTCACGTCCGCGATCCGCAGACCGGAAAATTCAGCCGCGACGTGGCGCTGTACCGCGAAGTGATGGAGCGCATCCGCGAGGCGGACGTCGACATCATCGTCAATCTCACCGCCGGCATGGGCGGCGACCTGGAAATCGGCGCGGGCGAGAAGCCGATGGAGTTCGGCCCGAACACCGATCTGGTCGGCCCGCTGACTCGCCTGGCTCACGTTGAAGAGCTGCTGCCGGAAATCTGCACCCTCGATTGCGGCACCCTGAACTTCGGCGACGGCGACACCATTTATGTCTCCACCCCGGCACAACTGCGCGCCGGCGCCAAACGCATCACCGAGTTGGGCGTGAAAGCGGAGCTGGAAATTTTCGACACCGGTCACCTGTGGTTCGCCAAACAGATGATCAAGGAAGGTTTGCTCGATAACCCGCTGTTCCAGCTATGCCTGGGCATTCCGTGGGGCGCGCCGGCCGACACCACCACCATGAAAGCCATGGTCGACAACCTGCCGGCGGACGCGGTGTGGGCTGGGTTTGGTATCGGCCGGATGCAGATGCCAATGGCCGCGCAAGCGGTGCTGCTGGGTGGCAACGTGCGGGTCGGGCTGGAAGACAACCTGTGGCTGGACAAAGGCGTGCTGGCGACCAACGGTCAACTGGTCGAACGCGCCACCGAGATACTCAGCCGCTTAGGCGCCCGGGTCCTGACCCCGGCCGAGGGCCGGAAAAAAATGGGCCTGACCCAGCGCGGATAAATCATCACTCATTTCCCCCCTGTGGGAGCGGGCTTGCTCGCGAAGGCGATGGCTCTGCCCATAACGATGCGTCGGCTGTACCGGGCTCTTCGCGAGCAAGCCCGCGCCCACAGGTTTCTACGAATTATTCAGGATGTGACCATGAGCTTTATCACCGAAATCAAAACCTTCGCCGCCCTGGGCAGCGGTGTTATCGGCAGCGGCTGGGTCGCCCGCGCCCTCGCCCACGGCCTCGATGTCGTGGCCTGGGATCCGGCGCCCGGCGCTGAAGCGGCGCTGCGCAAACGCGTGGCCAATGCCTGGGGTGCGCTGGAGAAAAACGGCCTGGCGCCGGGCGCGTCGCAGGATCGTCTGCGCTTTGTCGCGACCATCGAAGAATGCGTGCGCGATGCCGATTTCATTCAGGAAAGCGCCCCGGAAAGGCTGGAACTGAAACTGGAGTTGCACAGCAAAATCAGCGCAGCGGCCAAGCCCAACGCGTTGATCGGCTCCAGTACCTCGGGCCTGCTGCCCAGTGAGTTCTACGAGAGTTCGACCCACCCTGAGCGCTGCGTGGTCGGCCACCCGTTCAACCCGGTTTACCTGTTGCCGTTGGTGGAAGTGGTCGGCGGCAAACACACCTCGCCCGAGGCCGTGCAGGCGGCAATGAACGTCTACGAATCCCTCGGCATGCGCCCGTTGCATGTGCGCAAGGAAGTGCCGGGGTTCATCGCCGACCGTTTGCTCGAAGCGCTGTGGCGCGAGGCGCTGCACCTGGTCAACGATGGTGTGGCGACCACCGGCGAGATCGATGACGCGATTCGTTTTGGCGCCGGTTTGCGCTGGTCGTTCATGGGCACGTTTTTGACTTATACGTTGGCCGGTGGCGATGCCGGGATGCGCCACTTCATGTCGCAGTTCGGCCCGGCGTTGCAGTTGCCGTGGACGTACCTGCCGGCACCGGAGCTGACCGAAAAATTGATCGATGACGTGGTCGACGGCACCCGCGAGCAGCTTGGCGAGCGCAGCATTTCGGCACTGGAGCGCTATCGTGATGATTGCCTGCTGGCGGTGCTGGAGGCGGTGAGGACTACCAAGGAGAAGCATGGAATGAGTTTCAGCGAATAATCCTTGCTCAACAGTTCCGGCCCCTTCGCGAGCAAGCCCGCTCCCACAGATGACCGCATTCCCATGTGGGAGCGGGCTTGCTCGCGAAGACGGCAGCCCAGCCACTATCAATGTTGGATCTGACACCATGCCCACCCTCACCACCTACCAAACCCGCATCATCCCCGACTGGGTCGACTACAACGGCCACCTTCGCGACGCCTTCTACCTGCTGATCTTCAGCTACGCCACCGACGCCCTGATGGACCGCCT
Source organism: Pseudomonas sp. NPDC087615 (assembly GCF_044743445.1). Lineage (NCBI taxonomy): Bacteria > Pseudomonadati > Pseudomonadota > Gammaproteobacteria > Pseudomonadales > Pseudomonadaceae > Pseudomonas > Pseudomonas sp. NPDC087615. The sequence goes on from NZ_JBIUWM010000004.1 coordinate 106,339, forward strand.
CGGCATGGACAGCAACCATCGCGAAGCCAGCGGCCACTCGCTGTTCACCCTGGAACTTCACCTCAATTACCTGCACGAAGTGAAGCTCGACACCGACGTCGAAGTACGCACGCAAATCATCGGTCACGACAGCAAACGTCTGCATCTCTATCACAGCCTGCATAAAGTCGGTGAAGACCAGGAGCTGGCCGGCAACGAACAAATGTTGCTCCACGTCGACCTCGCCGGCCCGCGCTCGGCACCGTTCAGCGCAGACACCCAAAGCCACCTGCAAGCCATCGTCGCCGAGCAGGCCGACCTGCCCGCTCCGGCTTACCTCGGCCGCGTCATCGCCCTGCCATCGGCCCGGTAAAACCCACGATCGAGCGAGATGAGTGTTTGCTGCGCAGATCGGTTTCGCTGACGGACAGGCAAAAAAAGCCCCGATACAAGCCGTGACAGGATCGGGGCTGAGGGTACTGTTGAGGAGCTGCCGTGCGAGGGTGACCAAACCGTCGTGTTGCAAGCTGAAGCCAGTTTGCCCACTCCCTTTGACAACGAGTTAGCCGAAAACGACCCGTTCATAGTCGTAGCAGCCACTGCGACAAATCGCCCTTGCCGTCCCTCCCCTTGCCTACCAGAATCGAGTGACGACCTCCGTTGCTGAAGAAGGATTCGCCTCATGATGTTTGCCGATTTGATCGATCAGGAAGACCTGTTGGGACAGCTCAAGGCATTGGGATTACAGGTGCCGATCGGCTCGACAGCCGAGCAGGCATGTGAATTCGCAGTGCTGGGTCTGGACGATGCTCGGGCATTCGAATTGCGCAAAATGGTCAAGGATATGTACACCAGCGGTGCCAGCATCCAGCCCGCTGTGCGCCAGGCGATCGATAAACAGTTGTTGCCGGCATTGGCGCACTACCAACAGACCCACAGCGCCTGAACAAGCCAATCGCCAGCAGGCTGGCTCCCACAGTTTTTGTGTCTGACCACATTTTTGTGATCGACATCCATCCTGTGGGAGCTCGCCTGCTGGCGAAGAACGATGGCTCGGTTTACAGCCTTACGCTGGCAAAAGTCGACTCATTGCGCGCCTGACTCAACGCCGACATCGGCCCCGACAGCGGCGACAGCACCATCGCCTGCGGCAACTGCATCATTGCCACCTGCTGGGTGGTGTTGGAGCCGACGCGCTCGTCACGCGGCGGAATGCCGAAGTATTCGCGGTAGCACTTGGAGAAGTGCGGCGTTGAGACGAAACCACACACCGAAGCCACTTCGATGATCGACATCGGCGTCTGCTTGAGCAGTTGCCGGGCACGAATCAAACGCAGCTTGAGGTAGTAACGCGACGGCGAGCAGTGCAGGTATTTCTGGAACAACCGCTCGAGCTGACGACGGGACACGGCGACATACACCGCCAGCTCGTCGAGGTCGATCGGTTCCTCAAGGTTGGCCTCCATCAGCGCGACGATTTCCTGCAGCTTCGGCTGGTTGGTGCCGAGCATGTGCTTGAGCGGCACGCGCTGGTGATCCTGTTCGTTGCGGATGCGCTCATAGACGAACATTTCCGAGATCGCGGCGGACAGTTCACGGCCGTGATCGCGGCTGATCAGGTGCAGCATCATGTCCAGCGGCGCGGTGCCGCCGGAGCTGGTGAAGCGGTTGCGGTCGAGGGTGAACAAGCGAGTGCTCATGGCTACACGCGGGAAAGCTTCCTGCATTGCCGCCAGGCATTCCCAGTGCACGCTGCAATCGAAACCGTCGAGCAGCCCGGCGCATGCCAAGGCCCAACTGCCGGTGCATACGGCACCCAGACGACGCGACTGACGTGCCTGGCTTTGCAGCCAGGAGACGTGTTCACGGGTCACGGTGCGCTGGATACCGACACCGCCACAAACAATCACGGTGTCCAGAGGAGGCGCTTTGCGCATCGAGGCGTCGGGCGTGATTTGCAGACCGTCACTGGCCCACACCTGGCCGCCATCGACGGTGAGGGTGCTCCAGCGAAACAGTTCACGACCGGACAATTGGTTGGCCATGCGCAGCGGCTCAACCGCAGAGGCCAGGGAAATCAGCGTGAAATTGTCCAGCAGCAGAAAGCCGATGGATTGAGGCGCACGGTTCTGGGGTTGAGCCCCTGAGTTGAACGACGTCATCGCGGTATCTCCTCACACAAAGCGGGTGAAGGCCTCAGGCGGAGGCTCTTGTTTTTGCCGACGCTCTCGAGTGGGAGACGGGCTTTGTTATGACAGAGCAATTGCCATGCCTAAAATTGAATGGCCGTTCAATAACTCCTGAAAACGACGTCACGACGTGTCTATATGAGACGTCAGACGATAGGTGTTTTGAAGTGCCATCAGCGAGGGTGAAAGCTCTGCCCCGTTGCCTGTGAGCAGATCGGTATCACTTGTGGGAACGGGGCTGCGCGCCGTTGGCAAGGAGTGTCACCACAGGCACAGGTGACGGACGGTAGGGTGTGCTGATTGCCTGTTACAGGTGGGAAAGACTCTTATCTGATTGCGACGCGCTAAAAGGTGGCGTCTTGAATTATGCGTGTTCACTTAGCGAGCAGTTTTGACTGGTCTGGCCCTTCGCGAGCAGGCTCGCTCCCACATTTGGAATGCATGCTCCTGTGGGAGCGAGCCTGCTCGCGAAGAACTCACCTCGGTGTCACTGATTCAGCACTCAACCGCACTGACCGCCAAACCACCGCGCGAGGTCTCTTTATATTTGTCATGCATGTCGGCACCGGTATCACGCATGGTGCGGATCACCCGGTCCAGCGAGATGAAGTGCTGACCATCGCCACGCAACGCCATTTGCGCGGCGTTGATCGCCTTCACCGCCGCAATCGCATTGCGCTCAATGCATGGCACCTGGACGAGGCCGCCCACCGGATCGCAGGTCAAACCGAGGTTATGTTCCAGGCCAATTTCCGCCGCGTTGCACAATTGCTCAGGCGAAGCGCCAAGAATCTCCGCCAGCCCCGCCGCCGCCATCGCGCAGGCCGACCCGACCTCGCCCTGACAACCGACTTCGGCACCGGAAATCGACGCATTCTTCTTGCACAGAATCCCCACCGCCGCCGCCGCCAGAAAGTAGTCGACCACGTTGGCGTCGGTGACCGCTTCGCTGAACTTCATAAAGTAGTGCAGCACCGCCGGAATGATCCCCGCCGCACCGTTGGTCGGCGCCGTGACCATGCGCCCGCCCGCCGCGTTCTCTTCATTCACGGCAAGGGCGAACAGGTTGACCCACTCCATCGCGCTCAGCGTCGAGCCGATCACGTTGGGCTTGTTCAATTCCTGCAGGCTGCGATGCAACTTCGCCGCACGCCGACGAACATTCAATCCCCCGGGCAGGATGCCTTCGTGCTTGAGGCCTTGTTCGACGCAATCTTGCATCGCTCGCCAGAGTTTCATCAGCCCGGCGCGGATTTCCTCTTCGCTGCGCCAGACCTTTTCGTTGGCCATCATCAAGTCGGCGACGCGCAAGTTGTGTTGCTTGCACAGCGCCAACAACTCCACGGCACTGGAGAAGTCATAGGGCAGTTCGGTGCGATCCAGATCCATCACACCGCTGCAGGCTTGCGCCTCATCCACGACAAAGCCGCCACCGACCGAGTAATAGGTGTCGCGATGCAGGGTAGCGCCATCACCTTCGGCGATCAGCGTCATGGCATTGGGGTGGAAAGGCAGGTTCTCTTCGATCAGACGCATGTCCCGGGCCCAGACAAAGGGCACCGTCAGGCGACCGTCCAGCAAGAGCGTATCGGTTTCGCGTAGCGCCTGGATGCGCGGGCCAATCTGTGCGGGATCGATTGCATCAGGCCATTCGCCCATCAATCCCATGATCACCGCGTTGTCGCTGCCATGGCCGATACCCGTGGCCGACAGCGATCCATAAAGCTGAACTTCGACACGCCGAACGTCATCGAGCAGGGCCTTTTCTCGCAGGCTTTGCACGAACAGAGCAGCGGCGCGCATCGGGCCCACAGTATGGGAACTGGAAGGGCCAATGCCGATTTTAAACAGGTCGAAAACGCTGATTGCCATGGGCGAATATCTCAAGTTCAAACACGTCCCGACACGGCTGCGCCGGGCGGCGCAGCAGCTACGCTTGACGCCGGTATTCCCACATCTTCCGGTTTTTGCCGTAAGGTTGACGTCTGACACCGACGTAGTCTTGTCCACTAACGCCGTGTGTCGGTGAGGCTCTATCCACTCGCTTTTTGGTGGCCCAGGGAGCCGCCAATGGGTGGAAAAAAGCTGTAAGCGACGTTACCGACACTAGATGCGACCACGCCTGTACTGGATGCGACCCTACCTGTAGGCGTCGGATATGCACTGGTACATGATCATTTACGACTTGATTGCAAGGCTGCGTGTCAGAACACGTTTCACGCACCTACCGACCGCAACATTCATAAGTGCGGGTATCCCGTCGGAACACCGCCCAAAAAACACTCAGGAGTCCCCCCATGAAAGGTTCCCCCTCGTTGTTGTTGGCCGCCATGCTCAGTCTTCCTCTTCTGGCCCAGGCTTCAGAACCGGAACAATGCAGCACCGTCAACTTCTCCGATGTCGGCTGGACCGATATCACCGTGACAACCGCCACCACCAGCGTCGTACTCGACGCACTGGGGTACAAAACCAAGACCACCATGATTTCCGTACCGGTGACCTACAAGTCCCTGGCCGACGGCAAGAACATGGACATTTTCCTCGGCAACTGGATGCCGACCATGGAAAACGACATCAAGGCCTACCGCGATGCCGGTACCGTGGACGTCGTGCGCACCAACCTCAAGGGCGCCAAATACACCCTCGCTGTGCCGCAAGCCCTGTACGACAAAGGTCTGCATGACTTTGCCGACATCGCCAAATTCAAGAAAGAACTCGACGGCAAGATCTACGGCATCGAGCCTGGCAACGACGGCAACCGTCTGATCCAGAGCATGATCGACAAAAACGCTTTCGGCCTGAAAGACGCCGGTTTCAAAGTCGTGGAATCCAGCGAAGCGGGGATGCTGTCGCAGGTCGACCGCGCCCAGAGACGTGACACCTCTGTCGTGTTCCTGGGCTGGGCACCCCATCCGATGAACAAACGCTTTCACATTCAATACCTGACCGGGGGCGATGACTTCTTCGGCCCGGATTTCGGCGCCGCCACCGTGGCCACCAACACCCGCAAGGGCTATGTCGAAGAGTGCAGCAATGTCGGCCAGTTGCTGAAGAACCTGGAGTTCACCGTCGACATGGAAAGTGAGCTGATGGGCAATGTCCTCGACGACAAGATGAAGCCCGAAGCAGCAGCCAAAGCCTGGCTGAAAAAGAATCCACAGGTGCTCGATACCTGGCTCGCTGGCGTGACCACCATTGACGGTAAACCAGGCCTTGCGGCCGTGAAAGCCAAGCTCGCGCAGTAACCGCCTTATGCCGGGCGAGTGCGCTCGCCCGGACTGTTTATTCCTTGCATGCGGACGTTCACTACCATGCTGATTGATCAGAAAATACCTTTAGGCCAGTACATCGCGGGTTTCGTTGAATGGTTGACCGACCACGGCGCCAATACATTCGACGCAATCGCCGTGACACTGGAAACGATGATCCACGGCGTGACGTTTGCGCTCACCTGGTTCAACCCTTTTGTCTTGATCGGCCTCATCGCCGTGCTCGCCCATTTCATCCAGCGCAAATGGGGACTGACTGCTTTTGTGATTGCGTCCTTCCTGCTGATCCTCAATCTGGGGTACTGGCAGGAAACCATGGAAACCCTCGCCCAGGTCATGTTCGCGACCCTGGTCTGCGTGGTCATCGGCGTGCCGTTGGGCATCGTCGCCGCGCACAAACCGATGTTCTACACATTGATGCGTCCGGTTCTCGATCTGATGCAGACCGTACCCACCTTCGTTTACCTCATTCCTACCCTGACCCTCTTCGGGCTGGGCGTGGTGCCGGGCCTGATCTCCACGGTGGTGTTTGCCATCGCTGCGCCGATCCGCCTGACCTACCTGGGCATCCGCGATGTCCCGCAAGAACTGATGGACGCCGGCAAAGCCTTCGGCTGCTCGCGTCGCCAATTGCTTTCACGGATTGAGCTGCCTCACGCCATGCCGAGCATCGCTGCCGGCATCACCCAGTGCATCATGCTGTCGCTGTCGATGGTGGTGATCGCTGCACTGGTAGGCGCCGACGGACTCGGCAAACCGGTGGTCAACGCACTGAACACTGCTGATATCGCCCTGGGCTTCGAAGCAGGCCTGGCGATCGTACTGCTGGCGATCATGCTCGACCGTATCTGCAAACAGCCCGAAGCCAAAGCAGGGGGTGACGCATGAGCATCATTCGCTTCGAAGACGTCGACGTAATTTTCTCCAAGGACCCGCGCGAGGCACTCAAGCTGCTGGATGAGGGCATGACCCGCAACGAGATCCTGAAAAAGACCGGGCAGATCGTCGGCGTGGAAAAGGCCAGCCTCGACATCAACAAAGGCGAAATCTGCGTGCTGATGGGCCTGTCCGGCTCCGGCAAGTCGAGCCTGCTGCGTTGCATCAACGGCCTCAACACCGTGAGCCGCGGCAAGCTGTTCGTCGAACACGAAAATCGTCAGATCGATATCGCATCCTGCACCCCCGCCGAACTGAAAATGATGCGCACCAAACGCATCGCCATGGTGTTCCAGAAGTTCGCGCTGATGCCGTGGCTGACGGTTCGCGAGAACATCAGCTTTGGTCTGGAAATGCAGGGCCGACCGGAAAAGGAACGCAGGAAACTGGTCGACGAAAAACTGGAACTGGTAGGTTTGACCCAATGGCGCAACAAGAGGCCTGACGAACTCTCCGGCGGCATGCAGCAGCGCGTCGGCCTTGCTCGTGCACTGGCGATGGACGCCGACATTCTGCTGATGGACGAACCGTTTTCGGCACTCGACCCGCTGATCCGCCAAGGCCTGCAGGATGAACTGCTGGAACTGCAACGCAAGTTGAACAAGACCATCGTCTTCGTCAGCCACGACCTCGATGAGGCGCTGAAACTGGGCAGCCGCATCGCGATCATGAAGGACGGTCGCATCGTCCAGTACAGCGTGCCGGAAGAGATCGTGCTGAACCCGGCGGATGACTATGTGCGGACCTTCGTGGCGCACACCAATCCGCTCAACGTGCTGTGCGGGCGCAGCCTGATGCGCACGCTGGATAACTGCAAACGCATCAACGGTTCGGTGTGCCTGGACCCGGGCGACGACTCGTGGCTGGATCTGGCCGAGGGCAACACCATCAAAGGCGCGCGGCAGAACGGCTCGACACTCAACCTGCAGAACTGGGCACCGGGGCAAGCGGTTGAAGCGCTGGAGCGCAAACCGACGCTGGTGGACTCCAATATCGGCATGCGTGACGCCTTGCAGATTCGTTATCAGACCGGCAACAAACTGGTGCTGCACGATAACAATCAGGTCGTAGGAATTCTCGGTGACAGCGAGTTGTATCACGCGTTGCTGGGCAAGAACCTGGGGTAATAATCCCGGACACAAAAACGCCGCGAGAGGATCGCGGCGTTTTTGTTTATCAGGGAGTCAGGTCAAACCGTGTTGTGGCTGATGGCCCTTTCGCGAGCAAGCCCGCTCCCACAGTTGAAATGCATGCCAATGTGGGAGCGAGCCTGCTCGCGAAGAAGGCGACGCGGTGCTTCAGACAGAAACACCGCGCCACTTGCTGTTTAGCTGTACACCCGGCCAAGGAGCTGCCGATGGCTTTCAAACTGATCGAGCACATCCCGCGTGATCTGATCCTGCGTGAAGCCCATCAGGTCGTAATCCTGGCTGCCGCTTTGCAGATACACCTCCGCGCGGTAGAAACGCTGACGTGCCTCTTCAGACGCCACCGATTCGGTAGGGGTTGCGAGGTAACCGTCCAGACTCACTTCGTAAACGAAAGGGTTGCTCTCTTCCATCTCGATGCGCACGCCCATGCAGCGCTTGGATTTACCCAGCAGCGTTTGCACTTCCAGCCCCTGAGCACGCATTTGCGCAGCAGCGTTTTCCAGCGCAGGGCTGACTTGCTTGTCCATGAAACGCTGCACTACCGACTGGCTCGGTTGCAGGTCCAGCTGAGTCAGACGCTCGCTGAAACCCCGACGACCACGTTCGGCCAGTTGCGCTTGCTCCTCTTCGATCAGCACGTCCTGACGCATTGCCTTGTGCAGGCCGAACATGAAGAACACCAGCACCACCGAGAACGGCAGACCGGCCAGCACCACCATCGTTTGCATGGCTTCGAAGTTACCGGCGAACAGCAGACCGACGGTCACCAGAGTGATCACCACCGACCAGAAGATCCGCAGCCAATGCGGCGCATCTTCATCGACGTTGCCGCCCTTGCAGGACAGGTTGGCCATCATCACCGCACCAGAGTCGGCCGGGGTCAGGAACAGCACGAAACCAACGAAGATCGACACACCGATGACGATTTTCGACGCCGGATAGTGCTCAAGCAATTGATAGATCGCCATCGACGGCTGTTCCAGCGCCGTCTTCCCGAGCTCAACCGCCCCATGGTTCATCACCAGATCCAGCGCCGAGTTGCCGAAGATCGACAGCCAGGCCAGCGTGAAGCCCAGCGGAATCAGGAGCACGCCGGCGACCAGTTCACGCACGGTACGCCCACGGGAGATACGCGCGATGAACATGCCTACAAATGGCGCCCAGGAAATCCACCAGGCCCAGTAGAACAGCGTCCACAGGCCCAACCAGCGGTCAGACTTGGCGCTGTCGCCTTCATAGACGTACAGGTCGAACGTCTTCAGCACCGCGCCGTTGAGGTAGTCGCCGATGTTCTGCACAAAGCCGTTGAGCAAGTGCAACGTCGGGCCGAACAGCAGGACGAAAATCAGCAGACCGCTGAACAGCACGATGTTCAGGTTGGACAGACGACGGATACCGTTTTCCACACCGGACACGGCAGCGATGGTCGCCACGGTGCTCATCACGATGATCACGATCAGCAGGTTAGTGTTGCTGTGTTCCATGCCGAACAGGTTTTCAAGGCCCGAGGACACTTGCAGCGAACCAATCCCCAGGTTCGTCACCAGACCCAGCAGGGTCACGAACATGCCGAAGCCGTCCACCGCGTGACCGGCCGCGCCTTTGACCCAACGCTCGCCGACCAACGGATACAGCGCCGAACGCAGGGCCAGCGGTTGGTTATGACGGTAGGCAAAGTAAGCCACGGCCAGGCCGACCAATGCATAGATCGCCCAGCCGTGCAGGCCCCAGTGCAGGAACGTCAGTTGCACCGCCTGACGCGCCGCCATGTTGGTGGCGGCCACGCCTTCCGGCGGATTGAAGTAGTGATCCAGCGGCTCGGACGCGCCGAAATACAGCAGCGAAATACCGATACCCGACGAGAACAGCATCCCCGCCCAAGCGCCGTAACTGAAGTCCGGGGTGTCGTCCTTGCTGCCCAGTTTGAGTTTTCCGTAGGAGGAGAACGCCAGGCCCACCACAAACACCAGGTAAGCGGCGATCACCACCATGTAGTACCAGCCGAAGCTGCGCGACAACCACTCCTGAGCCACACCCAACACTCTGCCGGCCTCTTGCGGGGCGATGATCAGAATGGCGGTCAACAACAGAATCAACGCGGTAGAGGTGTAGAACACCCAACCGTTGACCGTCACCTTCTCGGGCGGGGTCTTTATAAGCGAGGCAGAACTCATGGCACAAATGCTCCAGGCAGTGCGAGAGAAGAACACAAGGCAACACGGCACCCGACCAATCGGTTAGTTGGCAGCCGACCGGCGGGTGATATAAAGACACCCCGAAAAAAGCCCGAACCTGCCGAAATGGCGTTGCGAATCGCTTTCGTGGCCGAAAGTCCGGACGTTCATCCGAAACCTGGCCCTGAGCGTCTTGCCCTTTCAACACGTCCATCGAACCGCGAACCGCGCCATGCCCCGCGCAGGTTTCGAGCTTTTTGGGGTGTCAGTTTTATCGCCACTTACATGTAGGAAAAATCTGTAGGCAGCGACGATTTGTCGCAGATCTTATTCTTTGTTGATTGAACGTTCAATCAAAACAAAATAGACTGGCCCTCAATCCGATAGGCGTTATTCGCCCGTCGGAAGGCCTAAGGAGATGTGCAAGATGCCCAAGGTCGGTATGCAACCCATCCGCCGCCAACAACTGATCGAAGCCACATTGCAGGCGGTCGATCAGGTCGGAATGGGGGACGCCAGCATTGCGCTGATCGCCCGTTTGGCCGGTGTCTCGAATGGCATCATCAGTCATTACTTTCAGGACAAGAACGGCCTGATTGCCGCCACGATGCGGTATCTGATGAACGTCCTCAGCGAGAACGTCACCGCACGCCGTCAGGCGTTGACAGACAGCAGCCCTCGGGCGCATCTGCAGGTGATCATCGAAGGCAACTTCGACGCCAGCCAGGTCAATGGCCGGCAATGAAAACCTGGCTGGCCTTTTGGGCCACCAGCATGCATCAGCCGTCTTTGCACAGGTTGCAGCGGATCAACGATCACCGTCTGTATTCCAACCTGTGCTGCGAGTTTCGCCGTGTGTTGCCGCTCGAAGAAGCGCGCAGTGCCGCGCGAGGACTGGCAGCGTTGATTGACGGTTTGTGGTTGCGCGGCGCGCTGTCAGGAGACGCTTTCGACACGGCGCAGGCGCAACAGATCGCTTACGAATACATGGATATCCAATTGGCCAAGCAGGTGAGTTAGAGCACACATAAAACGCTCGACCCCTGAACTGTCACCGACCAGTGATGCCACAGCTACATGGCTCACCCGGTGACCAACGCCAACCACCAATGCACTTGCGAGGACACTATGGCCCGTTTCGAACTGCAAAAACTCTACATCGATGGCGCGTATTCCGACGCCGGCAGCGATGCCACCTTCGAAGCCATCAACCCGGCTAACGGCGAAGTTCTCGCACAGGTGCAACGTGCGACCAAGGAAGACGTCGAGCGCGCGGTGGTCAGCGCCGAAAAGGGCCAGAAAATCTGGGCCGCGATGACCGCCATGGAGCGCTCGCGCATCCTGCGTCGTGCCGTCGACATCCTGCGCGAGCGCAACGATGAGCTGGCCGCACTGGAAACCCTGGACACTGGTAAAGCCTTCTCCGAAACCAAGTACGTCGACATCGTCACCGGCGCCGACGTGCTGGAATACTACGCAGGCTTGGTACCCGCCATCGAAGGCGAGCAGATCCCGCTGCGTGACACTTCTTTCGTCTACACCCGTCGCGAGCCGCTGGGCGTTGTGGCCGGTATCGGCGCGTGGAACTACCCGATCCAGATCGCGCTGTGGAAATCCGCTCCAGCCCTGGCGGCCGGTAACGCGATGATCTTCAAGCCAAGCGAAGTCACCTCGCTGACCACCCTGAAACTGGCCGAGATCTACACCGAAGCCGGCGTGCCGAATGGCGTGTTCAACGTTCTGACCGGCAGCGGCCGCGAAGTCGGCACCTGGCTGACCGAGCACCCGCGCATCGAGAAAATCTCGTTCACTGGCGGCACCGACACTGGCAAAAAAGTAATGGCCAGCGCTTCGGCATCCTCGCTCAAAGACGTGACCATGGAACTGGGCGGCAAATCCCCGCTGATCATCTTCGACGACGCCGATCTGGATCGCGCTGCCGACACCGCGATGATGGCCAACTTCTACAGCTCCGGTCAGGTCTGCACCAACGGCACTCGCGTGTTCGTACCGAGCCACCTCAAAGCCGCTTTCGAAGCCAAGATCCTTGAGCGCGTTGCGCGCATCCGCATCGGCAACCCGGAAGACGAAAACACCAACTTCGGCCCGCTGGTCAGCTTCCCGCACATGGAAAGCGTGCTCAGCTACATCGCCAAGGGCAAAGAAGAAGGTGCCCGCGTCCTGTGCGGCGGCGAGCGTCTGACCGACGGCGAATTCGCCAAAGGCGCGTTTGTTGCCCCAACCGTGTTCACCGACTGCACCGACGACATGACCATCGTGCGTGAAGAAATCTTTGGCCCGGTCATGGCGATCCTCTCCTACGAAACCGAAGAAGAAGTGATCCGCCGCGCCAACGACACCGACTTCGGCCTGGCTGCCGGTGTCGTCACCAAAGACCTGAACCGCGCTCACCGCGTGATTCATCAACTGGAAGCCGGTATTTGCTGGATCAACGCCTGGGGCGAGTCCGACGCAAAAATGCCGGTGGGCGGTTACAAGCAGTCGGGCGTGGGCCGTGAGAATGGCATCAGCTCGCTGAACAACTTCACTCGCATCAAATCGGTACAGGTCGAGCTGGGCGATTACGTCTCGGTGTTCTAAGACCGAGTCTTGTATTGCTCGCGAAGCCGCCTTCGCGAGCAAGCCCGCTCCCACAGGAGCCCACATTCCAAGGAGGGAGCGGGCTTGCTCGCAAATCGAGTGCGAAGCGCTCGTCAGGCCTGACCTGACCACATCTAAAGAGGGTGCATTCAATGTCCCAAGAATTCGATTACATCATCATCGGTGCCGGCTCGGCCGGTAACACCCTGGCGACCCGTCTGACTGAAGACGAAGGCGTCACCGTTCTGCTGCTTGAAGCGGGCGGCCCGGACTACCGTTTAGACTTCCGTACGCAAATGCCTGCCGCTCTGGCATTCCCGCTGCAAGGCCGTCGCTACAACTGGGCGTACGAAACCGATCCAGAGCCACACATGGACGGTCGCCGGATGGAATGCGGTCGCGGCAAAGGCCTCGGCGGTTCTTCGCTGATCAACGGCATGTGCTACATCCGTGGCAACGCGATGGACTACGATGGCTGGTCGAAACTGCCAGGTCTTGAGGACTGGTCGTACCTGGATTGCCTGCCCTATTTCAGAAAAGCAGAAACCAGGGATATCGGCCCGAACGACTACCACGGTGGCGAAGGCCCGGTCAGCGTGACCACGCCGAAGGCGGGCAACAACCCACTGTTCCACGCCATGGTTGAAGCGGGCGTGCAGGCCGGTTACCCGCGTACCGAAGACTTGAACGGTTACCAGCAGGAAGGTTTCGGCCCGATGGACCGCACCGTGACGCCGAACGGCCGTCGTGCTTCCACCGCCCGTGGCTACCTCGACACCGCTAAAAAGCGTTCGACCCTGACCATCGTCACCCACGCCCTGACCGACAAGATTCTGTTCGATGGCAAGCGTGCCGTTGGCGTGCGTTACCTGGTGGGCGACGCTGAAGAGCGTGTTGAAGCCAAAGCGCGCAAAGAAGTGCTGCTGTGCTCCGGCGCCATTGCTTCGCCACAGATTCTGCAACGTTCCGGCGTAGGCCCGGCGAAACTGCTGGAAAGCCTCGACATCCCGGTCGTACACGATCTGCCGGGCGTGGGCGAGAACCTGCAGGATCACCTGGAGCTGTACCTGCAATACGCATGCACCCAACCGGTTTCGCTGTACCCGTCACTGCTCTGGTACAACCAGCCAGCCATCGGTGCCGAGTGGCTCTTCAGCGGCACCGGCATCGGCGCCAGCAACCAGTTCGAGGCCGGCGGTTTCATCCGTTCGCGTCCGGAATTCGAATGGCCAAACATTCAGTACCACTTCCTGCCGGTCGCCATTAACTACAACGGCAGCAACGGTGTGAAAGAGCACGGTTTCCAGGCGCACATGGGTTCCATGCGTTCGCCAAGCCGTGGTCGCGTTCAGGCCAAGTCGAAAGACCCGCGCCAGCACCCGAGCATCCTGTTCAACTACATGGCCACCGAGCAGGACTGGCAGGAATTCCGTGACGGCATCCGCCTGACCCGCGAAATCATGCAGCAACCGGCACTGGACCAATACCGTGGCCGCGAAATCAGCCCGGGCATCGACGTGCAAACCGATGAGCAGTTGGACAAGTTCATCCGCGAGCACGCCGAAACCGCGTTCCACCCGTCCTGCTCGTGCAAGATGGGCACCGACGAAATGGCTGTGGTCGATGGCGAAGGTCGCGTGCACGGCATGCAGAGCCTGCGCGTGGTCGATGCTTCGATCATGCCGATCATCACCACCGGCAACCTGAACGCGCCGACGATCATGATGGCCGAGAAAATCGCCGACAAGATCCGTGGTCGCAAGCCATTGCCGCGTAGCACCGCCGCCTACTATGTAGCGGGCGATGCGCCGGTTAAGGGCAAGCCGATGCGTGATATCACGCCTGTTGCTCAGTAAGACATAACACCGCGTCACGGCTAATCGCTGGCAAGCCAGCTCCCACAGGGTTTTGCGTCGTTCACACCTATCGTGTTCAGCAAAAAACCTGTGGGAGCCTGGCTTGCCAGCGAAGGGGCCCTCACATTCCACGCAAACCCCTCTACGTCAAGTAATTCCTCCTACACCCCCTCTTCACTTGATCCTACCCCCACGCAGGCCTACTCTAGACCTCGCGCAACCGTTTCACCCCCTGCCCCACCGTCGCTGCACCGCAACTCCATAACAAGGAGGTTCCCGAATGTTCGATTTCCACCCCCAGCTCAAGCAGCGCTTCGCTGCCTTGCGCACGGGCGCTGATTTTTTTTCCCTGCGGTATGTTCGCGAATCCGGCCAGCACCTGTCGGTGCGCAAGAACGTTGCCGAACCGCCGAGCCTGAGCCGCGACGAAGGGGCAATGCTCACTGTGCGCGTCAATGGCGTCGAAGCGTATGCGGCGACCAACGACCTGTCGCAACAAGGCCTGCAAGCCGCCCTTGAGCGCGCCGAACAGCAAGCCCGGCGGCTCAAGCCCCACGCCTTGCTCGACCTGCGCGATCAACCGGTGTCCAGCGACCGCGCTGATTATTTTTCACCCAATCTCGAACAACCCTTCCCGTCCCTGAGCGACTGCTTTGAGCTGCTCAGCGCGGAGTCCGCCTCGGTGCCAAAGGATGAGCGCCTGGTGAATTGGGAAGTGAGCATCGGCATCACCCACGTCGAGCAGATCTACCTGAGCAGCGCCGGCGCCGAACTGCGCCAGGCCCAGCGTTTCGTCTACCCAAGCCTGGACGTCACCGCCTACGACGGTAACGACAGCCAGACTCGCAGCCTCGGTCGCGAGAACTTCGGCCAACAGGGCGGCGCCGACGTGATCAGCCGTTGCGGGCTGGTCGGCGCCGGCCCACAGGTGGCCGATCAGGCGCTGCAACTGCTGCTCGCACCGAACACCCCGCAAGGCCCGCGTGACCTGCTGCTGATGCCCGACCAGATGATGTTGCAGATCCACGAATCCATCGGCCACCCGCTGGAGCTGGATCGCATTCTCGGTGATGAGCGCAATTACGCCGGCACCAGTTTCGTCAAAGCGAGCGACTTCGGCAGCCTGCAATACGGTTCAAAACTGCTCAACGTGACGTTCGATCCGGGCATTCCCGAAGAGCTCGCCAGCTACGGCCATGACGACGACGGCACCCAGGCGAGCAAGCAATTTCTGATTCGCGATGGCCTGTTGCTGCGCCCATTGGGCGGTGCGCTGTCGCAATACCGCGCGGGCCTGGACGGTGTCGCCAACAGCCGCGCCTGCGGCTGGAACCGCGCGCCGATCGACCGTATGGCCAACCTCAACATCGAGCCGGGCGACCAGCCACTTGAGCAAATGATCAAGGGCATCGAGCACGGCATTCTGATGAGCACCAACCGTTCGTGGTCGATTGACGATGCGCGCAACAAATTCCAGTTCGGCTGTGAATGGGGCCAACTGATCGAAAACGGTGAACTCAAAGGCGTGGTGAAAAACCCCAACTACCGGGCGATTTCCGCGCACTTCTGGAAGAGCCTGCGCGCCGTCGGCGACGCCAACACCGTCAAGGTGCTGGGCACGCCGAACTGCGGCAAGGGCGAACCAAACCAGGTCATCCGCGTCGGCCATGCCTCGCCAGCCTGCGTTTTCAGCAACATTGATGTGTTTGGGGGAGACGCCTGATGAGCCTTTCGAAGAATCAGTCCGACGCCTTCAAGGTGATGGTCCATTGGCTGCGTGACAGCGTGCGCGAGCCAGAACAGTTCACCCTCAGCTATGCCGCCGAATCCTCGGCATTCGTGCGGTTCAACCACGCCAAGGTGCGTCAGGCCGGGCAAGTGCAACAGGCCAACATCGGGCTGAAGCTGGTCAATGACGGTCGTCACGCCGACCTGCAAATCACCCTGTCCGGTGATCAGGAAGCCGACCTGCAACGCCTCGCCGAAGGCTTGCAACAACTGCGCGAAACCCTGCCGCTGCTGCCGCAGGATCCGTACTTGCTACTCAACCACAACGGCTGGCAGAGCACGCATGTGCAGGAGCATCCGCTGCCGGACACCGAGCATGTGGTCGAACAAATCTGCGCAGCGGCCGAAGGCCTGGACCTGGTCGGCTTCTACGCCGCCGGTCCCATCAGCCGTGGTTTCGCCAGCTCCTCGGGCGCGTTCGGCTGGCACCAGGCGAACAGTTTCAACTTCGACTTCAGCCTGTTCCACGAGAATGGCGAAGCGGTGAAGGCCAGCTACGCCGGGCATGACTGGAGCCGCGAGGGTTTCGCCAAACGCTTCCAGCAGGCGCGCGAGCAATTGGCGTTTCTCGGCCGTCCGATACGCACCTTGGCGCCGGGACAGTACCGCGCCTACCTGGCACCGGCCGCGCTGGAAGAAATCATGGGCATGCTGAGCTGGGGCGGTTTCTCCGCGCAGTCGATCGCCAGCAAGAGCAGTCCGCTGCAAAAGCTGTATGTCGGCGATCAGGCGTTCAGTGCGCTGGTGTCACTGGATGAGAAAGTCAGCGACTCACTGAGCCCGGCGTTTTCCGGCGAAGGTTATCCGCGCAGTGATCTGCGCCTGATTGTCGAGGGCAAGGCGGGTGATCAGTTGGTCGGTTCGCGCAGTGCGGCCGAATACGGTTTGACCGCCAACGGTGCCAGTGGCGGCGAATCGCCGAGTGCGCTGAACATGGCGGCGGGTGATCTGCCGCAAGCGGAAATCCTCAAGCAGTTGGGCACAGGGCTGTACATCAGCAACCTGTGGTACCTGAACTTCTCGGACCAACCGGCGGCGCGCATGACGGGCATGACACGCTTCGCGACCTTCTGGGTCGAGAACGGCGAGATCCAGGCACCGGTCAGCACCATGCGTTTCGACGACAGCGCCTACAACCTGCTGGGTTCGCAACTGGAAGCGTTGACCGCCGAGCGTGAGTTGCTGCTCTCGTCGAGTACGTACAGCCAGCGCAATACCTCGTCGGCGTTGTTGCCGGGGGCGTTGGTGAGCCGACTGACCTTGACCCTGTAAGACAAAGATCCCCAGAACACTGGAGATCTACGGTGGGAGCGGGCTTGCTCGCCAATGCGATGTGTCAGTCGATATTGAGGGTGACTGATACACCGCATTGGCGAGCAAGCCCGTTCCCACAAAAGCTGGTTTCGCATTAATCCAATTCGAAAGAGGTTCCATGCCCAGCCGCCCGCCTCTCGACGCCATCACCACACGCTGGTTGCCGTGGGTCGTCGCTATCGCTTTCTTCATGCAGTCCCTCGACGGGACCATCCTCAACACCGCGTTGCCGGCCATGGCTCGCGACCTGGCCGAAGATCCGTTACGCATGCAAGGCGTGATCATCGCCTACATGCTCACCGTGGCCCTGTTGATCCCGGCTTCAGGCTGGATCGCCGACCGTTTCGGCACCAAGAAAATCTTCTTCGGCGCGATCTTGCTGTTCAGCTTCGGCTCGCTGCTCTGCGCGGTATCGAGCAGCCTGACCATGCTGGTCGGGGCACGGGTCATTCAGGGTTTGGGCGGCGCGTTGATGCTGCCGGTCGGGCGCTTGGTGGTGCTGCGTGCCTACCCGCGCTCCGAGCTGGTGCGGATCATGGGTTTCATCACCATTCCCGGCCTGCTTGGCCCGCTGATCGGCCCCACCATGGGCGGCTGGATGGTGCAATACCTGACGTGGCACTGGATCTTCCTGATCAACCTGCCGGTCGGCGTCATTGGCTGTTACGCCGTATGGAAGTTCATTCCCGACTTGCGCGGTACTGAGCGAACACGTTTCGATGGCCTGGGTTTCCTGTTGTTCGGCGCGGCGATGATCCTGATCACCATCGCCATGGAGGGCCTCGGCGAACTGCACTTGCCGCACCTGCGGGTGATGTTGCTGCTGTTCGGCGGCATGGCTTGCCTCGCTGCTTATTGGTTGCGCGCAGGCCACATCGAAAACCCCTTGTTCTCGCCATCACTGTTCAAGACCCGCACCTTTGCCGTGGGCATTCTCGGCAATCTGTTCGCGCGGTTGGGCAGCGGCGCCCTGCCGTTTCTGGTGCCATTGCTGCTGCAGGTAGCGCTGGGTTATTCGCCCTCGCAAGCGGGGATGAGCATGCTGCCGCTGGCCGCAGCGGCAATGCTTGCCAAGTGGCTGGCGCGACCGCTGATCGAACGCCTCGGTTATCGCATCGTGCTCACCGGCAACACGCTGGCATTGGGGATCATGCTGGCAAGCATGGGCCTGGTCAGCGAGCAGACCCCCTACTGGCTGCTGCTGTGTCAGTTGTCGATTCTCGGGGCGATCAACTCGCTGCAATTCACCGCGATGAACACCGTGACCCTGATCGACCTCGACGACGCCAGCGCCAGCAGTGGCAACAGCTTGCTGTCGGTGGTCGCGCAATTGTCGTTGAGCCTGGGGGTGGCGTGTGCAGGGGCCTTGCTGGGCGGGTTTACCGCCGAGGCCGGAAATGACGGCGTGGACACCGTTCTGGGGGCGTTCCAACTGACCTTCGTGACGGTTGGCGTCATGGCGATGCTTGCCGCTACGATCTTCTCGCAACTCTCGAAGGAAACCGGCCGGCGCGCCAAACACCCGGAAGAACACATCGAACATTAATCACTGTTCGTCCAGAACTTTCGAGGAAAGTGGCACGGGGCTGCTACACTGCGCGACATTTTGTTTTGCAGGCCAGTCCCGTGACCACCATCGCCACCGCTTTTAATACTCTGCCGCTGTCCGCCGCCATGCTGGCTAACCTCGAATCACTCGGTTATGCCCAGATGACGCCGATCCAGGCGCAGAGCTTGCCGGTGATCCTCAAAGGGATGGACCTGATCGCCCAGGCCAAGACCGGCAGCGGCAAGACCGCAGCTTTCGGCATCGGCCTGCTCAACCCGATCAACCCGCGCTACTTCGGTTGCCAGGCCCTGGTGATCTGCCCGACGCGCGAGTTGGCCGATCAGGTTGCCAAGGAAATCCGTCGTCTGGCCCGTGCCGAAGACAACATCAAGGTGCTGACCCTGTGCGGCGGCGTGTCGTTTGGCCCGCAGATCGCTTCGCTGGAGCACGGCGCGCACATCATCGTCGGCACCCCGGGGCGCATCCAGCAGCACCTGCGCAAAGGCTCGCTGGTCCTTGACGGCCTGAACACGCTGATCCTCGACGAAGCCGACCGCATGCTCGACATGGGTTTCTACGACGCCATCGAAGACATCATCGTCAAGACCCCGGAGCGTCGTCAGACCCTGCTGTTCTCCGCCACTTACCCGGTGGGCATCAAGCAACTGGCGTCGAAGTTCATGCGTGATCCGCAAACGGTCAAAGCCGAAGCGTTCCACGATGACACGCAGATCGAGCAGCGTTTCTACGAGATTTCCCCAGAAGACCGCATGAGCGTGGTGACCAAAGTCCTGCACCACTTCCGCCCGGCGTCCTGCGTGGCGTTCTGCTTCACCAAGCAGCAAGTGCAGGAAACCGTCGATCACCTGACCGCCAAAGGCATCTCCGCCGTCGGCCTGCACGGTGACCTGGAACAGCGCGATCGCGATCAGGTGCTGGCGATGTTCGCCAACCGCAGCACTTCTGTACTGGTCGCCACCGACGTTGCCGCGCGTGGTCTGGACATCGATGCGCTGGACATGGTGATCAACGTCGAACTGGCCCGTGATTCGGAAATCCACATTCACCGCGTCGGCCGTACCGGTCGCGCTGGCGAGAAAGGCATTGCGATCAGCCTCGTTGCACCGGGTGAAGCGCATCGCGCACAAGCCATCGAACAATTGCAGAAATCCCCGTTGAACTGGGATCAGGTCGACAACCTCAAATCCCAGGGCCTCGCCCCGCTGCAGCCGCCGATGACTACGCTGTGCATCGGCGCTGGCCGTAAAGACAAGGTTCGCCCGGGCGACATCCTTGGCGCACTGACCGGCGACGCCGGTATCCCGGGCGCTCAGGTCGGCAAGATCGCGATCTTCGACTTCCAGGCGTATGTGGCCGTTGAACGTACCGTGGCCATGCAGGCCCTGCAGCGCCTGAACGACGGCAAGATCAAGGGCCGTTCGTTGCGCGTACGTATCCTGTAACTGATCTGCTGCCCGACAGAGATCAAATGTGGGAGCGGCGGTGAATTTTGAATTCTTTGTGAGGACACCGTTTTGCGCTCTACCGAAGTCGTGATCATTGGCGCTGGCGCCGCTGGGTTGATGTGTGCACTGACCGCCGCCGGGCGTGGGCGTCAGGTGTTGCTGCTCGACCATGCGAACAAGGCCGGCAAGAAAATCCTGATGTCGGGCGGTGGCCGCTGCAATTTCACCAACATGTACACCGAACCAAGCAATTTCCTCTCGCAGAACCCGCACTTCTGCAAATCCGCACTGGCGCGTTATACCCAGTGGGATTTCATCGGCATGGTCGGCAAACACGCCGTGCCGTACCACGAAAAAAAACTCGGCCAGTTGTTCTGCGATAACAAGTCCAGCGACATCCTCGGCATGCTGCTGGACGAGTGCGATCAGGTGGGCGTCGAGTTGCACCTCGACACGTCGATCCAGACCATCGAGAAAGTCGAGAGCGGTTACCTGCTCGACACCACACTTGGCCAGATCCAGTGCCAATCGCTGGTGATCGCCACTGGCGGCCTGTCGATCCCGACACTGGGCGCCACCGGTTTCGGTTATCAGGTGGCCAAACAGTTCGGCCATGAACTGCTGCCGACCCGCGCCGGCCTGGTGCCGTTCACCATCACCGATCAGCTCAAGGAACTGTGCACCGAGCTGTCCGGCACGTCGGTGGATTGTCTGGTGAGCTGCAACGATCAGAGCTTTCGCGAGAACATTCTGTTCACTCACCGAGGGCTCAGCGGCCCGGCAATCTTGCAGATCTCGTCGTTCTGGGAATCCGGCGATGTGGTCCAGATCAACCTGCTGCCCGATCACGACGCCGCCGCGTGGCTGC
Source organism: Pseudomonas sp. NPDC087615 (assembly GCF_044743445.1). Lineage (NCBI taxonomy): Bacteria > Pseudomonadati > Pseudomonadota > Gammaproteobacteria > Pseudomonadales > Pseudomonadaceae > Pseudomonas > Pseudomonas sp. NPDC087615. Next base: position 127,479 of record NZ_JBIUWM010000004.1, read on the forward strand.
AACAGCAAGTGGCCGAACGCCCGAACAGCGAATTGAAAACCCTGCTGGGTGAAATCTTCACCAAGAAGATGGCCAATTTGCTGGCAGACAACTGGTTCGAGTCCAAACCGATGAAGCAGTACACCCACGCCGAACTGGCGGAAATCGCCGACAGGCTGGGCAGCTGGAAAGTCGTGCCGGCCGGCACCGAAGGTTATCGCACCGCCGAAGTGACCCTCGGCGGCGTGGATACTCGCGAAGTCTCCTCCAAGACCATGGAATCGCTGAAAAGCCCTGGCCTGTATTTCGTCGGTGAAGTGCTCGACGTCACCGGCCATTTGGGCGGCTTCAATTTCCAGTGGGCCTGGGCCTCGGGTTACGCGGCGGCGCAGTACGTCTGATCCCAAAAAAATCAAAACTGTGGGAGCAAGCTTGCTCGCGAATGCGGTGGATCAGTCGACATTGATGTTGAATGGCACACCGCTTTCGGGAGCAAGCCCCCTCCCACAGTTGTTATGTGTAGAGCTCAAAGGAACACTTTTTGCTGTCAGATGTGATCGGCGCCATTGCGTCGACGTCATTACTGGCTCAATTTAGCGGCATCGCCTCGGAAGGCCTTCGCACTTCATGTCCTCGACCTCGTTTCGTCAGTCTTTGCGGCGCCTGTGGGCGCTGGATAAATTCAGCTATAGCGTGCGGGTGTTCATCGCCCTGACCGGCAGCATGGCGCTGTGTTGGTATCAGGATGAAATGGGGCTGCTGATCCCGTTGTTCCTGGGGATCATCGCCAGCGCCCTGGCCGAAACCGACGACAGTTGGCAGGGCCGTCTCAATGCGCTCGCCGTGACGCTGGTGTGTTTCAGTGTCGCCGCGCTGTCGGTTGAATTGCTCTTCCCCTACCCCATCGTCTTTGCCGTTGCCCTGGCACTGGCCAGTTTCGGCCTGACCATGCTCGGTGCGCTCGGCGAGCGTTATGGCGCGATTGCCTCGGCGACCTTGATTCTTTCCGTGTACACGATGATCGGCGTTGACCAGCGCGGCGGCGCTGTCATCGATTTTTGGCACGAGCCCATGCTGCTGGTAGCCGGTGCCGCGTGGTACGGCCTGCTGTCGGTGTTGTGGCAGGCGCTGTTCTCCAATCAGCCCGTGCAGCAAAGCCTGGCGCGACTGTTCCGTGAACTGGGCTTTTACCTGAAGCTCAAATCCTCGCTGTTCGAGCCGATCCGGCAGATGGACGTCGAAGCACGACGGCTGGAGTTGGCCCAGCAAAATGGTCGCGTGGTCGCTGCGCTGAACAGCGCCAAGGAAATCATCCTGCACCGCGTCGGCAACGGTCGCCCTGGCTCGAAAGTCAGCCGTTACCTGAAACTGTACTTCCTCGCCCAGGACATCCACGAACGCGCCAGTTCTTCGCACTATCCGTACAACGCGTTGGCCGATGCGTTTTTCCACAGCGACGTGCTGTTCCGTTGTCAGCGCCTGTTGCGCCAGCAAGGCAAGGCCTGCCGAGCATTGGCCGAATCGATCCAGATGCGTCAGCCCTTCGTCTACGACGCCAGTTTCGCTGAAGCCCTGAGCGACCTCGATGCCTCCCTCGAACACCTGCGCATCCAGAGCAACCCGGCCTGGCGCGGCCTGCTGCGCTCACTGCGCGCACTGGCCGCCAACCTCGGCACCCTCGACCGATTGCTCAGTGATGCGAGCAACCCCGATGCCTTGGCCGATGCCACCGACAGCAGTTTGCTCGACCGCTCGCCGCGCAATCTGAAAGACGTTTGGATTCGCCTGCGCACCCAACTGACACCGACGTCCTTGCTGTTCCGCCATGCCCTGCGCCTGCCGCTGGCGTTGAGTATCGGCTACGGCATGGTGCATTTGATTCACCCATCGCAAGGCTACTGGATCATCCTCACCACGCTGTTCGTCTGCCAGCCGAACTACGGCGCAACACGCCGCAAACTCGGCCAGCGGATCTTCGGCACTGCCATCGGCCTGACCGTAGCGTGGGCGCTGTTCGATCTGTTCCCCAGCCCGTTGGTGCAGTCGTGCTTTGCGATTGCTGCCGGCGTGGTGTTCTTTACCAACCGCACCACCCGCTACACCCTGGCCACCGCCGCGATCACCATCATGGTGCTGTTCTGCTTCAACCAGGTCGGCGACGGTTACGGGCTGTTCCTGCCACGGCTGTTCGATACCTTGCTCGGCAGTCTGATCGCGGGGCTGGCCGTTTTCCTGTTCCTGCCGGACTGGCAGGGTCGACGCCTGAACAAAGTGCTGGCCAACACCCTGACCTGCAACAGCATCTACCTGCGCCAGATCATGCAGCAATACGCCGCTGGCAAAACCGACGACCTCGCTTATCGTCTGGCTCGACGCAACGCGCACAACGCCGATGCAGCGCTGTCGACGACGCTGGCGAACATGCTGATGGAGCCGGGGCATTTTCGTAAGGAAGCGGATGTGGGGTTCCGTTTTCTGGTGCTGTCGCACACCCTGCTCAGCTACCTGTCGGGGCTGGGCGCACACCGGGAAACGCAATTACCGGCGGATGTGCGCGAACACTTGATCGGCGGCGCCGGGGTGAAACTGGCGACGAGCATCGATGAAATCGCCCAAGGGCTGGCGAGCAAACGGCCGATTGCGATTCAGAGCGATGAAGAAGAAGCGCTGGCCAATGAGCTGGAACAGATGCCCGATGAAATCGATGAGGGGCAGCGGTTGGTGCAGACACAACTGGCGCTGATTTACCGGCAGTTGGGGCCGTTGCGTACCTTGGCGGCGCATTTGATCAAAGACACCAATGAGATTGGCGCTGGCTGACAGGACGCCTTCGCGAGCAAGCTCGCTCCCACAGTGAATGTGTGCACGACACAGCACCCATGTGGGAGCGAGCCTGCTCGCGAAGAGGCCATCGCAGCACCACAGAATCTGGGTCAGCCCTCACATCCCATGCTGCCTCAACAACTTGTCATAACTGCCATCCGCCTTCATCGCCGCTATCGCCTTGTCAAACCCCGCCACAATCTGTTCATGCTGCGGGTTTTTCAGGCTCACCAGAATATGCAGGCTGTTCTCGCTCAACGGCTTGGGCAAAAACTCCACGGCATTGCGCACCTTCGGTGATTCACGCGCCAGGTAATAGCGCGCCACATACTCGTCCTCCAGCGTCAACTTGACCCGGTCCGCCGCGAGCATGCGCACGGCCATGGCAAAGTTATGCACAGGGACTCTCTGCAACGCGGTGTCGGCATCGAACGTCGCCGAATAGGCGTAACCGCGCACCACCGCAATCGGATACGTGTGCAGTTGCTGCAAGTTGCTGTATTCGAGCGGCGTGTCTTTGCGCTTGAGGAAGCGGACGCGGTTGAGCAGGTACTCACCGGAGAACTGCCCAAGCCTGGTGCGCTCGTCGTTATACCAGGCGTTGACCAGCACATCGTAGCGACCCTCACCGACACCCATCAGTGCCCGTGCCCACGGCACTTGCTCGTAATCGCTGGCATACCCGGCCCGGGCCAGCGCGGTGCTGACAATGTCTGTGGCCAGACCGCCGTTGACCAAGGTGTCATCGGTAAAGGGTGGCCAGATATCAAACACCAGCCGCAACTTGTCCGCTACGGCGGTTTGAGCCAGTAAGAGCAACCCGATCAAAGCAAAGGCTCGATGCAGTCGCGGCATGCTTGAAAATCCTTAGCGGGCGAGCAGCCCAGCGTGTTTTCAGTCAAAACCCCAAGGCCCCTTACCGGCAAAACCCAGGCCCTAACATTAGCTCATTGGAGCCATTGCACAGCGCTCCTGTGCAGATTACACAAAGATGTCACTGTCGCGAGAAAGGAATAGTGGCATTTTGACCTTTGTCACAGACTCTTACGCCATAAAGACATCTGCGGCCAGTGCGCTTAGTATCGGGCGACACGTTCAAGGAGTCGGACAATGACAATCGAGTGGGTCTGCAAACATCACAACGATCTGGGCAAAGAGCAGTTGTACGCACTGTTGAAGTTGCGATCGGAAGTGTTCGTGGTCGAACAGAAATGTGCATATCCGGATCTCGACGGGCAGGATCTGGAGGGCGACACCTACCATTTGATGGGCTGGGACAAGGGCCAACTGGTCGCCTACCTGCGCCTGCTGGATCCGGAGTCCCAGGGCGGCGACGTGGTCATCGGCCGGGTAGTGACCTCCGCACAGGCGCGCGGTAAAGGGCTGGGCCACGAGATGATGGAACAGGCACTGAAACAGGCCGAACGGCATTGGCCGCAGGTGCCGATCTACCTGTCGGCACAGGCGCATTTGCAGGGGTATTACGGCAAGTACGGGTTTGTCGCAGTGGGTGAGGAATACCTGGAGGATGGCATTGCGCACATCGGGATGCGCCGTTCCTGACGGCCCCTTCGCGAGCAAGCCCGCTCCCACAGTCGGGATGCATTCTCCTGTGGGAGCGGGCTCGCGAAGGTGTCAGTTCAATCGATACAAGGCTCAGGGATACTCAAGCACAGCCTTGATCTGGCCCAAATTGCGCTCGATCCACCCGCGATCAATCGCCCCCCACTCACGAACCCTATAGCGCCCGGCATGGTTGCGGGCGCCTTCTTCCTGCTCGAACTCACAGACGATGTCCAGATCCGCCAACGCGGCAATTGTGTCCTGCGCGGTGCGCCGGGGCATCCCGGTGATTTCAGTCAACGCCGGCACGCTGGGCGCCAAGCCGCTATCGATCAGATACGCGACGTAGAGACGTCGGTAAAAACTGCTTTTGGTTTTGCTGACATCCATCCAAACACTCCCAACGTGACAGCTCTTCACTGCATATCCCGCCATGTCAGGTACACCCGCAGATCAAACTCGACCTGGTGATACCCCGGCAGCATGTGCTCGCACAATTTATAGAATGCCTTGTTGTGATCCGATTCCTTGAAATGCGCCAGTTCATGCACGACGATCATTTTCAGAAAGTCCGGCGCCGCCTCTTTGAACAGCGAGGCGATACGAATCTCTTTCTTGGCCTTGAGCTTGCCGCCCTGCACACGCGAAACCGTGGTGTGCAGGCCGAGGGTGCGATGGGTCAGGTCGAGGCGGTTGTCGAACAGCACCTTGTCGATGGCCGGGGCGTTGCGCAGGTATTCCTGCTTCAAGTCCAAGGCGTAGGTGTACAGCGCCTTGTCGCTCTGCACATCGTGGCGTCCCGAGTAGCGTTGATCCAGGTATTCACCCAGACGCCCGTCGGCGATCAGTTGGCGCACCTGATCCTGCAGTTGCGCAGGATAGGCCTGGAGATACTTCAACACAGTCATGGACGAGCGACACGGTTCGAAAAAGGTGCGCCAGTGTAGCGAATTCAGCCGGACAACGCGCTCCAGTCAAACGGCTCGGTAAAGCTTGCGGCATCTTCGGCAATCAATGGCCGCGCCACCAAAAAGCCTTGCACGTACTCGCAGCCGTGGGCTTGCAGCCATTGGTATTGCTCGATGGTCTCGACCCCTTCGGCGATCACCAGCAACCCGTATTGCTTGCACAACGTGATCACCGTGCTGACCAGTGAGGCATCGCGTTTGGAGTCCGGCAATCGCGCAATCAGATGGCGATCGAGCTTCAGCGTATCCAGTTCCAGATCGCGCAAATGCGCCAGTGAACACGGCCCGGAGCCGAAGTCATCCAGCGCCACCCGCACCCCCAGATTGCGCAGCAAACGCAACTGCTTGCGCGTTTCCTCGGGGTTTTTGCATCAATGCCTCTTCGGTGACTTCGACCTCCAGTTGCCGCGGCTGCAACGCGTGCCGCTCCATGACCTGGCGCAACTCGGTGACCAGATTCGGCAGGCTGAACTGGGTGTTGCTCAAACTCACGCCGAGCACCAGATCTTCGGCAAACAAGGTTTCCCAGGCTTTGCGCTGACCGGCGCCACAATGATAAATCCAGCTGCCGAGGCGACTGATCAGCCGCGCCTCTTCCAGTAACGGCAGAAACAGCCCCGGCGGCACGTCGCCGACACTCGGGTGCTGCCAACGCAACAGCGCCTCAAAACCACGGATCTGGCCACTGTCGATCGCCACTTGTGGTTGATAGACCAGATTGAAATCGCGGTTTTCGATGGCGGTACGCACGCTTTCTTCCAACATCAAACGCGAACGCGCCCGACCGTTCATTTCGTGATCGTAGAAACGATATTGCTGACGCCCGGCACGCTTGGCTTCGTACATAGCGATGTCCGAAGCACGCAGTAGTCCGTCGAGGTTCGACCCGCAATCGGGATAAGTGGCGATGCCGATACTGGCGCCGAGGGCGATATCCAGTCCTTCGATTTGCTGACAGATCGACACCCGTTCGATGAGCTTTTCCGCAATCTTCGCCGCCTGCTCGGGAAACTCAAGATCCAGCAGCGCCGTGAATTCATCCCCACCCATGCGCGCCAAAATATCGAACGGTCGCAGGCAAGCCTTCAATTGCTCGGACACCCAGCGCAGCACACGGTCGCCGACATCGTGACCGAGTGAGTCGTTGACCCGTTTAAACCCGTCGAGATCCAGATACAGCAATACCCAACTGCTGTCGTTGCGTTCGCCGCGCTGCAGCAGGTTTTCCACGGTCTGGTAAAAACCACGACGATTGAGCAGCCCGGTCAGCGGATCAGTGACGGCTTGAAATTCGAGTTGCTGGTGCAAGTGGCGCACCACCGACATATCCAGCACCGTCACCACCATGGCGTGTTGCTCGGCGGGCAACGCGGCACAAGACAGCGCCACCGGCACCTGCTGGCCCGGCGCCGTGCGTAATAACGCATCGTGCAGTCTCAGCGTTTCACTACGCTGATAGCGGGTGTAAAACTCGGAATCGGCCCACACCGGTATGTGCGGTTTCTGCAGATAGTCGAGAAACTCCTTACCCTCCAGATCCCTTACCGGCGCATTGAGCAACCGTGAAATCGCCGGATTGGCAAAGCGAATCAAACCATCCTCGCTCAGCACCAAAATGCCCTCGGCGGCGTTATCCAGCACCGAAGCATTGAAGGCCCGGGCGGATTCAAGATCCCGGCTCAAACGTTGCAAGGCTCGACGATTGCGCTGGTGCTCCAGCAATGCCTGCACCTTGGGCTTGAGGATCTGCGGGTCGAACGGCTTGAACAGATAATCCACCGCGCCACTGGCGTACCCCTTGATCACGGCAGCCTGAGACTGTTCGTTGGCGGTGAGGAAGATAATCGGTGTGAGTTGCGTACGCTGGCTGCCGCGCATCAGTCGCGCGACTTCAAAACCGTCCATGCCTGGCATCTGCACGTCCAGCAGCACCAGATCGACGTCGTGTTCGAGCAGAAGGTTAAGCGCCTCGAAACCGGAGGCGGCGGTCAACACCTGCCAATCCTGACGCTGCAGCAAAGCCCGCATGCTAATCAGATTTTCAGGGTAGTCATCAACGATCAATAGGACTGAGCTGCCTTCACCTGGCTGTGTTTGCGCGCATTCCATGCTGCTTCTCTTGTCGGGACATCAGATCGGTTTCCGTTAAAAACCGTACACATATAGAGGCTTCACTCTAGTCCCGGATCGGCAAAAGCAGAAGCTGTCATCAGGCCATCAGCTAACCAATGATTGTCTAGCCGACTAACGGTCGTCGCTACAGCCCGCGTAAACCGTGAAAGATGGCATTTCGACAGGATGTTGACGCCAATCATCTGCCAAACGGCCGTTAACAAAAAACGCCTCTACGCTTATAAAGACCGCCCCCAAAAGGCGCGGACTAGAGCTTCTGGCACGCGCGTTCAGGATCAATCGAGTGGAAGAACCGACATGATCGATCTCGCAACCTGGAACCTCAGCGTTCCAGTCGGCAGCCCGCCGTACACCGTCGAAACCTCAAAACTGGTGAAGGGCTTCAAGGATCAGTACTTCCATTCCGACACCGGCACGCTGTTTTTCTGGTCGCCGGTGACCGGATCAAAAACCGAAAACGCCATCTACCCGCGCACCGAACTGCGCGAAACCTACAGCAATGGCACCTTGCGCAACTGGTATTACCCGGACGCCGACAACCTGCTGCGCGCGACCGTCACGGTCAACAAAGTGCCCAGCTCCGGCAAAATCGTCATCGGCCAGATCCACGCTTACCAAAGCCAGAAACCGCTGGTCAAACTCGAATACCAGTACAAGACCAAAACCCAAACCGGCAACCTGGTGATCAAAGTGCGCATGCACCCCGATGAAGACGACAGCCGCGTCATCACCCTCGCCACCGGGATCAAACTGGATAACGAATTCAACTACCTCATCCACTTGAGCCCCGGCGGCGCACTGGGCGTCAGCGCGGCGGGTTATCAGTGGGATTCGAAGATCAGCGCGACCTGGCGCAACAAGCCGTTGTACTTCAAGGCTGGGGTTTATGTGCAGGACAACACCGGGTACACGAGTGAGGGTGGGCAGGTGACGTTCAGCAAACTCGACATTGACCACGATAAATAACCCAAATCCCCGCATCTCTCTGTAGGAGCTGCCGAAGGCTGCGATCTTTTGAATCTAAATTCTTAAAGATCGCAGCCTACGGCAGTTCCTGTAGAAAACTTCCGCGTTCCGCCCTCGCCTCAAAATATAATGTACGCGCCACTCAGAAGTATTAATACTCCTGATCGTAAGGTGCCAAGCGAGGTTAATACCAAGATAGCGAAAACTGTGTATTAGCCGCCACGTAGTCTTAAGATCAAGTGAAGATTAGACCCATTGCTTATCTTATAGTCAGTTAACGTGCGACCATCTTCGAGTTGCGCACCAGCAAAAATGAGGCGTTGTTGATCAGGCGGAATACCCTCTTTGTCCTGAATTTTTGCCTTTACGTTCTCGATACTATCGCCGGGTTCAACTTCAAGAATAATAGGTGCAGTACCGAAAGAACCAACATCATCAACTTTCTTTATATTAATTTGCATACGAAACACTCCAATTTTATTGACCTTTCTGAATTGAAAACATGATTTCAATCACCTTCAACAACATCCGACGTTTTCTATGGTATCTGACGGCTCAGTAATCAAATTAATCGTTTGCCCTTCCAGTGTTCTAACGTACAAATACGAGTCGCCCGATGTATCTCTAGAAAAACTGGAAATCTTCCTGATCAAAATTACCCTACGGCCATACTCATTGTCTTCACTAACGACTGTTAGCGTTGAGCTGTCTTTAGACTCCAGCGTGCCTGAAAAAAACGCGAAGCGCTTGCTCCCCTGAAACAGCATCGTCAAAAACATACTGGACGACACCTTTCTCGCCCTCCGGAGCTCCATCCACATCAGTCTGAATAATACTGTCCATGATTCCACCCTCTTGAGTAAAGACACCACAACTCACTACATTGAGGCGTCATATTCTCCACAAAAGCTCGACACGTCCACTGTCAAACCTGACAGGTTTTAATATCCATTTCGAATTACATATCGAACGATCAGATCTGTTGAAGAGTTATCCAGGATATTTATCGCCTGTGCAGCCACTGCACTTCAAGGTAGGGCTTAATTTGCAAGACAACACGGGATATTCCAGCGGGGTGGGCAGTTGACGTTCAGTAAACTCGGTATCGATCACGACAAACAGCCCACGCCCCCCTCTTTAGGCATTGCTGCAAACTGCGATCTTTTGGCTTTGCTTTTTAAATCAAAGGCAAGATCAAATGATCACAGCTTCAGGCAGCCACCGTGTTCATTCAGCAATAAACAACTGGACAGTAGATTCGTCGCTGATGCCATAGTCAGACAACGTTCGTCCATCTTCGAGTTGTTTACCTTCGAACACGAGTTTTTGCTTAGCAGGAGGAATGTCTGCGTCAGACTGAATTAACACCTTAACATTCCGTATAGGCTCTGATGGAGAAAAATAGAATTTACAATAATCATCCACATTATCCGACTCGCCCTGCTCGCCCGACATTATTAGTACATCTAACATGATGGCATCCGATGAAAAACTGATTATGTTTTTAAACAAGATAGTCCTTCGGTCGTAGTTATCGCGGTCACTGATTATGGTTAGCGCTGAATCGTCTTTTGATTCCACCAAGCCTGAAAAAACTCGATGTTCCTGCGCTCCTGAAATCGCATCATTAAAAGTATATCCGACGACCACTTTCATCCCCGCAGTTGCTCTATATTCGTCGTCCATGGTCAATTCCTCTAGAGGCTAATAGAACAGTTAATTTGAGCCTCGATATTCACGGCCAACATTAAAATTGACCACTGTCAAACCTGACAGGTTTTAATATCGATTCTGAATAACGCCCATAACCATTGCACTCGATCGAGCATCAACTCGAGCAACTTCTTTTCTCTTACAACAAAACGCATACTTCTAACGGGCGCCTATCGCCAAACAATATAAACACCTGTCAGATTTCACAGTAGGCGACCAGGTCCAGAATCGATAGCGTTGGCAATGCCATCAATTGTTCAAGAAGACGCCCCATGCCTGCCCCACTCGGAATTTTCTGCAACGACAACAACAGCTTTTGCATAGACATTACCCATGCAGAAAACGACGGCCAGCTCCGAGGTACGCTGGAAGAACGAGGTCATCGATACCCGATTGCCGGGACTTATCGTCAGCGTGACAGCACTTACACCGAGATCGGGTTTATGACAGATATCGCTGGCATAAAGGGCCGCTGGTGGGGAGAGATCGACAGCCTTAGAGGTTATCCGACACTCAGCGTCATCCGGGCTCATGCCTCGCCGGGCGCAGGCCAAGCCTTGACCGGTTATCACTTGAAAGAGAAACCCGTTGCCCAGCCATCTCGCTCCGCCCACGCAACTGTAGAAAAACCGCGTTACGGTGGGTCACTCGTTCACTTGAAACGCTGGATGCTTGGTTGGGCTGTTTGCACGGGGCAAGACGGGCATTTCCACGAGTTGTTTACATTCGTAAGACGTTACATCCGCAGGCCTACAACAGCTTGCGTCGTTGCCTACGGGTACGCCAGAATCCGCCGGCTTGTGCGCCTGGAGGGCCATCGGTAACTTGATTCGCGTCACTGATTTCCAGTGATCGGGTTTAGTAGCCCGTGGTGTTTTTCAGTTATGTGCAAAGCGCATCAGTCAGCTATTGCTGTCTGACTTGATGGCGGCTGTGTGCAGGGCGCTTCGGCGCGCCGGTTAATGCTGAATAACTCCCCGGTCTACTAACCTGCGCACAGTTGCCACCCTTCTTTTAGTAGAGAAGGCGAAGCGGCTCCATCAGGAGTTTTCAGCAAATGATCAAATCAACGCCTCATCCGCCGGTCACCGACCCGGCATCCCCCTACGAATCCCCCCACTCAAAAAAATTTCACGACGCCGCCGAACGCGCCCTCGACCACTACCTCAACCCCGCGGCGGCCATCATGGCCAGCACCCAAGAACCCGAGGCCATGTACTTCGCCAACCCGAAGTACAACACCGAATCCCTGCTGGCCAACGCCAGCGAAACCCTGGGGTCAGCCAGCGAAATGCTCAACAACTTCGCCGCGATGCTCGATACCTCACACCGCAAAACCGCGCTAGGCATCGCGCAGGTCGTCATGCTTGGTGAACTGGCGGTGAATCAGGCACTGGATCATATTGAGTTGAAGGAGTAGTTCTGTTCAGCAAAAAAGCAACCCGCCTCACGGCGGGTTTTTCATAACGTGGGTCAAAGCCGAGCGCTTGTTCAACAAACCTTTTAGCTAACGCTGGAACGCTGGCTCCACCTCGATTGTTTGATCATCGAGTTTTTTCAGTTCACATCTGGGTCTAGGTCACATAGCGAATTCATATAAAAAACTGTCAGTTATTACAGGTGACGCACCGCATATACCGTTCTAGATTCAACGAAGCAAAGCAACCTGCACAGGACAACGCGAGCCAGGCAATAACGTCTGGCCCGCCAGTGCTATTAATTCAAGGAAATCCCCATGAGCAGCGAACTTATTAAACACATCAGCGACGATAGCTTTGAATGGGATGTTTTACGATCCGAGTTACCCGTATTGGTCGATTACTGGGCGCCATGGTGCGGCCCTTGCAAAATTATGGATCCGATACTGGACGAGATCGCCGAGGCTTACAAAGGCAAGCTGACCGTTGCCAAACTGAACGTCGACGAGAACCATGAAATCCCCGCCAGTCAAGGCGTGCGTAACATCCCAACCATGACGCTTTTCAAAAACGGAGCCGTCGCGGCGACGAAATCTGGCACCTTGCGCAAGGCTGAACTGGAGACGTTCCTCAACAACGCTCTCTAAAGATTTACCTCCGCTCGCTGTACTTCTAGTTTTTAAAAGTCCACGAGGAGTAACCCATCAAATTCCAATTTCGCCACGACCTCTGTAAACGCCGCCACAAGAAACCCGCCATCGGCGGGTTTCTTGAATCAGCAACTAACGTTTAGTTCACCTTGGCGTTCAACTCACCCTTCAGATAACACTGACACATCGCTTTCATCGAGATCTTAATTAAAATAACCGTCCACTTTTGACCTTAAAAAAACGATGGGGATTGATTTAATAAATCTGTCCCCGCTCAGGATTCACCAAAACTTCTAATAGCCAAACAACCTAAACATATAGCCAGTTCATATTAAACACTGCCACTTATTACAGGTTACGCGCGCTCATATAGTACTTAACATCAAAAACAAGCGATACACGCATTTACCCGCATCGCTTACAGTCAAAAACAAACTAATCTACATGGAAGAAACTAACATGGCACAGAAAGCAAATATCGCCCCCCTTCAATATGCGCCCCCCCTTGGTCCACATCCCGTACTTTACGGAACAGGCGAGCCTAATTATTTTGTTGACGTTGCTGTTTCCAACACCGGTCAGGTGCTCGGAAAAGGTCGTGTCGAATCGGGTGGGCAATGGAGAGTCGAGTTAACAATCAAAACAGGTGAATGGATTCAGGTTCAAGCTCGATGCTACGCCACTCCAAATGCTCCGGTCTCGAATGTAGAGTGGAGCGATCCGGTGAATATCTACGGTTAGGAGCTAAAGGAGAAATCGAATTTATTTCGAGCTACTTACCATGAAAAAAGCCCGCATCACTGCGGGCTTCTTTCAAACACTTAGATTTAGTTAACCTTGGCGTTCAACTCACCCTTCAGATAACGCTGGTACATCGCTTCCAGCGAGATCGGCTTGATTTTCGAAGCATTGCCCGCAGTACCAAACGCTTCATAACGCGCGATACACACATCACGCATCGCCGTCACGGTGGCGCCGAAGAATTTACGTGGGTCGAATTCGCTCGGGTTGGTGGCCATCAGGCGACGCATTGCACCGGTGGAGGCCAGGCGCAGGTCGGTGTCGATGTTGACCTTGCGCACGCCGTGCTTGATGCCCTCAACGATTTCTTCAACCGGTACGCCGTAGGTTTCTTTGATGTCGCCGCCGTACTGGTTGATGATCGCCAGCCACTCTTGTGGCACCGAGGACGAACCGTGCATCACCAGATGGGTGTTCGGGATGCGTTTGTGGATTTCCTTGATGCGGTCGATCGCCAGCACGTCACCGGTCGGTGGCTTGGTGAACTTGTACGCGCCGTGGCTGGTGCCGATGGCGATGGCCAAGGCATCCACCTGAGTGCGCTTGACGAAGTCAGCGGCTTCTTCCGGGTCGGTCAGCATCTGGCTGTGATCCAGAACGCCTTCGGCGCCGATGCCGTCTTCTTCACCGGCCATGCCGGTTTCCAGCGAACCCAGGCAGCCCAGCTCGCCTTCTACCGAGACGCCACAGGCGTGCGCCATGGCCACGGTTTGTTGGGTAACGCGCACGTTGTAGTCGTAGTCGGTCGGGGTCTTGCCGTCTTCGCCCAGCGAGCCGTCCATCATCACCGAGCTGAAGCCCAGTTGGATCGAGCGCTGGCAGACGTCAGGGCTGGTGCCGTGGTCCTGGTGCATGCACACCGGGATGTGCGGGAATTCTTCGATCGCGGCCAGGATCAGGTGACGCAGGAATGGCGCGCCGGCGTATTTACGGGCGCCGGCCGAAGCCTGAACGATCACCGGGGAGTCAGTCTTGTCAGCGGCTTCCATGATGGCGCGCATCTGTTCAAGGTTGTTGACGTTGAAGGCTGGAACGCCGTAGCCGAACTCGGCTGCGTGGTCCAACATCTGGCGCATGCTGATAAGTGCCATTGTGTGTGTCTCTCCCGGTTTGGGTCGTTAATCGTGCCAGCCTGCCGGAGCGGCGGCGGCTATTCAAGTGATTGCAGATCGGGGGTTGAGGCCCGGTCTGGTGATTCGGTGTTACCAAAATCTTGTGAACAAAATAGAACCTCTGTGGGAGCGGCGGTGCGACGATTCGACTTGCTCGCTCCCACATTTGGATCTCTGTACATCAATTCAATCGTGTTACTGCGCTTTGCAGCCGCGGCCAATCAGGTCATTGGTGGCGACCCAGTACACCAGGCCTTCATCACCCTTGACGTGAAACGCCAGCATGCCGTCGCTGTACAGCGTGCCCGAGGCGCCCGGCTCTTCTTTCAGGCGATAGACCTGATCACCGCCGCCCAAACGGACGTCGACTTCCTTCTTGTCGGCATCGGCGTAGCGCCACAGCACTTTGGCCTGGCTGTCGCAGGTCCAGGTCGTCCAGTTATCCGCCGGGGCGGACGACTGAAACAGGTTTAACTGTGCGCAACCGCCCAACAATGCCAACGCCGCAATGGCGATCAAGCCTTTCATCCGTGTTCCTCGACCGGCAGCGCACGCCGCCAGCCCTGAGTTAAAGAGTCAGACCCGTCAAGGACAACCATGTTCCTTGGCCGGGGTTTGCGTCTCGTATTTCTCCAGGCCGTCCGGCCCCGAGCGCTTGTTCAGCACCGGGTTGGTTTCGGCCTGCCAGTCGGCCTGATAACAGCCCTTGTTCAACTCGCTGGGTGCCGGCGTCGCTTCGGCCTTCGGGTTACTCCCGCAGGCCGCCAGCGTACCGGTCAGCAGCAACAGTGCTAACGACTTGACCATGTGACCACTCCTTTGCCTGGCCAAACGGGCGGCCTCAGGCCTTGGCCCGGGTTTCCAGGACTTCAACGGCCGGCAGCACTTTGCCCTCGACGAATTCGAGGAATGCGCCACCACCGGTGGAAATGTAGGAGATTTGCTCAGCTACGCCATATTTATCGATGGCGGCCAGGGTGTCGCCACCGCCCGCAATGGAGAACGCAGCGCTGTCAGCGATGGCCTGGGCCAGCACTTTGGTGCCGTTGCCGAACTGATCAAACTCGAACACGCCGACCGGGCCGTTCCACAGAATGGTTTTCGACGATTTCAACAGTTCGGCGAAGTTCGCGGCGGTCTGTGGGCCGATGTCCAGAATCATGTCATCGGCAGCGACGTCAGCGATCAGTTTGACGGTCGCCTCAGCGCTTTCAGCGAATTCCTTGGCGCACACAACATCGACCGGCAGCGGCACGCTGACCTTGGCGGCGATGGCGCGAGCGGTGTCCAGCAAGTCCGGCTCGTACAGCGACTTGCCAACCGGGTGACCGGCAGCGGCGAGGAAGGTGTTGGCGATGCCGCCACCGACGATCAGTTGATCGCAGATCTGGCTCAGGCTGTTCAACACGTCGAGTTTGGTCGACACCTTGGAGCCGGCAACGATGGCCGCCATTGGCTTGGCCGGAGCGCCCAGGGCTTTGCCCAGCGCATCCAGTTCAGCGGCCAGCAACGGGCCAGCGGCGGCGACTCTGGCGAACTTGGCCACGCCGTGGGTCGAGCCCTCGGCGCGGTGCGCGGTGCCGAAGGCGTCCATCACGAACACATCGCACAGGGCAGCGTATTGCTGGGCCAGTTCGTCAGCGTTCTTTTTCTCGCCCTTGTTGAAGCGCACGTTTTCGAACAGCACGATGTCGCCAGCCTTGACGTCAACGCCGCCCAGGTAATCGGCCACCAGCGGCACTTCACGGCCCAGCGCCTTGCTCAGGTAGTCAGCGACTGGCTTGAGGCTGTTCTCGGCGGAGAACTCGCCTTCGGTCGGACGGCCAAGGTGCGAGCACACCATGACGGCGGCACCTTTTTCCAGGGCCAGCTTGATGGTCGGCAGCGAAGCCAGGATACGCGCGTCGCTGGTGACGACACCGTCCTTGACTGGGACGTTGAGGTCTTCGCGGATCAATACGCGCTTACCTTGCAGATCGAGGTCGGACATCTTCAACACGGTCATGGGTCGCACTTCCTACGTTTTTTTTGAAGTTGCTGTTTGCAGATAGTGTTCTGCAACGTCCAGCATTCGGTTGGCAAAACCCCATTCGTTATCGAACCAGGCCAGGATGTTCACAAGCTTTGGGCCTGAGACACGGGTCTGGCTGGCATCGACGATGGCCGAATGTGGGTCATGGTTGAAATCACAGCTTGCATGGGGAAGCTCGGTATAGGCCAACAGGCCTTTGAGCGGGCCGCTGGTGGCGGCTTCGCGCAGGATCCGGTTGACTTCATTGGCATCGGTGGCGGTGGCCGTCTGCATCGTGATGTCGAGGCAGGAGACGTTGACCGTCGGCACGCGTACGGCTTTGGCCTGAATTCGCCCGGCAAGTTCCGGCAGCAGGCGCTCGATACCGCGCGCCAGACCGGTGGACACCGGGATCACCGACTGGAACGCCGAACGGGTGCGGCGCAGGTCTTCGTGGTGATAGGCGTCGATCACAGGCTGATCGTTCATCGCCGAGTGAATGGTGGTGATCGACACGTAATCCAGGCCAATGGCCTTGTCCAGCAGGCGCAACAGCGGCACGCCGCAGTTGGTGGTGCAGGAGGCGTTGGACACCAGCAGTTCGTCGCCGGTCAGGCAGTCCTGATTGACGCCGTAGACGATGGTGGCGTCGACATCCGCCTCGCTGGCCATTGGCTGCGAGAACAACACGCGTGGTGCGCCGGCGTCGAGAAAACGCTGGCCGTCTTCACGGGTGTTGTAGGCGCCGGAGCATTCAAGCACCAGATCGACGCCCAGGGACGCCCAATCGATGCCTTCGGGAGTGGCACTGCGCAGGACCTTCACGCAGTCACCCTTAATATGCAGACAATCGCCTTCAACCCGCACTTCGCCCGGGAACCGGCCGTGGGTGGAGTCAAAGCGTGTCAGGTATTCGATGCTGGCCATGTCAGCCAGATCGTTGATTGCGACAATTTCGAACCCGGCTTTTTCGCCTCGCTCAAACAACGCACGCAAGACGCAACGACCAATCCGGCCGTAGCCGTTGAGTGCAACTTTGTAAGGACGCGGTTGAGGCATGGGGTTCTCGATTACCGTTTGAATCCGTTACTGCAGTGGCGTCTGAACCACCGCTTTCGCGAGCAAGCCCGCTCCCACATTGGATCAGGGTTGTGAACACTGTTCGTGTCACACAACAAATCCCCCTGTGGGAGCGGGCTTGCTCGCGAAGGCGTCAGTCCGGACGACGTGACTTCTGGATCAGTCTTCCAGCAGCTCTTCAGCCTGACCCAGGATGTTTTCCAGGGTGAAACCGAACTCTTCGAACAGTGCTGGCGCAGGCGCCGACTCACCGTAAGTGGTCATGCCGATCACGCGACCTTCCAGACCCACGTACTTGAACCAGAAGTCGGCGTGAGCCGCTTCGATCGCGATACGCGCGCTGACCTGCAACGGCAGGACGGCTTGCTTGTAGCCAGCATCCTGAGCATCGAACACGCTGGTGCAAGGCATCGAAACCACGCGCACCTTGCGGCCCTGCTCGGTCAGTTTGTCGAAGGCTTGAACAGCCAGGCCGACTTCCGAACCGGTCGCAATCAGAATCAGCTCAGGCTCGCCTGCGCAGTCCTTCAGCACGTAGCCACCGCGGCTGATGTCGGCGATCTGGCCAGCATCACGGGCTTGGTGCTGCAGGTTCTGACGCGAGAAAATCAGCGCCGATGGACCGTCCTTGCGCTCCAGAGCGTTTTTCCAGGCCACGGCCGATTCAACGGCATCGGCTGGACGCCAGGTGTCGTGGTTCGGCGTGGTGCGCAGGCTGGTCAGTTGCTCGGTCGG